>NZ_RWIL01000061.1:0-75321 GCF_009764635.1 Pseudomonas sp. PB103
TGATTTTGTTTTTCAAGATCAAGATCAAGATCAAAAGATCGCAGCCTGCGGCAGCTCCTACCGGTTTTTGTGTTGTTCGTAGCGCGCGAGGATTGGTTGCGTACTGATGCCATGCAGCAAAATACTCAGGGCCACGACCGATAGCGTCAGGTCAGTGCACAGCGTCGCGAGCGACCCGGTCAGCCCCTCGTTCAACGCATAAAACAGGTAAAACAGGCTACCGATCCCACGAATGCCGAACCAGCCGATCAACAGCCGTTGCCGTCCCTCCAGCAAGGTGCCCCACGGCATAAAGGCAACGCACGCCGGGCGTATCAGGCAGAACAATACGCCGCCCACCACCAGCGCGCGCCAATCCCAATGAGCCACCAGCACCACACCGAGCAGCGTCACCAGAAACACCTCCATGGCGCGTTCCACCAGGCTGCCAAACGACAGCATGTCGCCCATCATGATGCCGGCGGCGACCTGGCTGCTTTCCAGCTTTTCGGTGTCGCCGTGCACGGCGTGCTGCGGTTCGACGTTCTGATGGCCGACTACCGGCTGCACCAGGTGTTCGGCTGGTGGCTGACCGGCCCCGGTGGATTTCACTTCAACCTGGCGCAGGCCGAGGCCGGCGGCGAACACCGACAGAAAGCCATAACCGCCAATGGCTTCAGCGCCGACATACGCCAATGCGATCAGCGACAGGGCCAGATAGTCATTGGGGCTCAAGGTACTGTCATCATTGCGAATGCGCAGTGACAAGGTCACGCGACCGATGCCGCGACCCATCCAGTAACCGGTCAAAAGCCCTGCGGGCACGGCCCACAGCACACTGCGCAAAACCCAGCCCTGCCAGTCGCCGTCACTGTGGATCAGCAACAGACCCAGAATCACAAACGGGAAAGCGATGCCGTCGTTCAAACCAGCCTCGCCGGAAAGACCGAAGCGCACTCTGTCGACATCCCGCGCGTCATTGACCTGCACCAGTGCGGCCAGCACCGGGTCGGTCGGCGCCAGGATCGCGCCAACCAACAACGACGGCCCCCACGGCAACTGCAAGCCCCAATGCAGCAACAGGCAAACCCCGGCGATGGTCAGCACCATCACCGGCCCGGCCAGACCAAAAGCAATTCGCCAACGCTTGTCGCGTAATGGCAAACGTAATTTCAGCCCACAGACAAACAGCGAAAAGAGCACCGCCACTTCCGTCAGGTGCTCCATCCACAATGAGGCGTTTTCTACCGACAGTTGCAGCAAGCCCAGACCGCTGGGGCCGATACCGATCCCCAGCAACAGACACACCGCCGATGTCGTCACCGGCATCCAGCGCAGATAGGAAGACGTCAGTGCCAACGTCAGCAGCACGGCACCGAGCACGGCAACCCACACAGTAAAACTCATGATTTGCCGCCTTCAGTGATTAATGACGGGCGCCTGCAGAGACCATTTTCCCCTGTAGGAGCTGCCGCAGGCTGCGATCTTTTGATATTGCCCTTTAAAAACAAGATCAAAAGATCGCAGCCTGCGGCAGCTCCTACATTGGATGGTGTTAGAGCATTGGTTTGCCGCCGGTCACGCCGTAGCGCTGGCCGGTGATGTAGCTGGCTTCGTCCGAGGCCAGCAGCACGTAGATCGGCGCCACTTCCACCGGCTGGCCTGGGCGGCCGAGCGGGGTTTCGGCACCGAAGTTCTGCACTTCCTCGTCGGGCATGGTCGAGACGATCAGCGGCGTCCAGATCGGCCCCGGTGCCACGCAGTTCACGCGGATTTCCTTGGGCCCGAGCATCTGCGCCAGACCACCGGTGAAGTTGGCAATCGCGCCTTTGGTGGTCGCGTAGGCGAGTAGGGTGGGCTTAGGCATGTCGGAGTTGATCGAACTGGTATTGATGATCGATGAACCGGCGCGCATGTGTTTGATCGCCGCCTGGCACAAACGGAAGATCGCGGTGATGTTGACGTCGAACGTCATCACCCATTCCTCGTCGGGGATTTCCTCGAAGTTTTCGTGGGTCATCTGGAACGCGGCATTGTTGACCAGCACATCGATGCGGCCGAAGCGCTCGACGGTGTCGTCGACCAAGGCCTGGCAATGGGCTTTTTGGGCAATGTCGCCGGGCAACAACAGGCACTGGCGCCCAGCCTGTTCAACCCAGCGCGCGGTCTCCTTGGCGTCCTCATGCTCGTTCAGATAAGCAATTGCAACATCGGCACCTTCACGGGCGAAGGCGATCGCCACTGCACGGCCTATACCGCTGTCAGCCCCGGTGATCAGGGCGATCTTGCCGGCCAGACGCCCCGAACCCACATAGCTTTGCTCACCGCAATCGGGGTACGGCTCCATTTTGCGTTGCGAACCGGGAACGGTTTGGGTTTGCGCGGGGAAGGGTGGTTTTGGATAGTCGGTCATCGCGGGTCTCCGAGGTCTCAGGGCAGGTATGGGCGGTTGACCCGGATGGTTTGCCGTGAGTTCGATCGGATTTACGACGGTCTTGCAGACAGTTGAAAAACCTGTGGGAGCTGGCTTGCCAGCGATGGCGGCGAATCTGTAGACATCCATGCTAAATGTCAGACCGCTATCGCTGACAAGCCAGCTCCCACAGTGTTTAGTGGTGATTTCAGGTATCGCGGTGAGTCAGGGCACGTTCCATGCGGGCGATGCCTTCTTCCAGCAGCGAGCGCGGGCAGCCGAAGTTCAGGCGCACGAACTGTTGGTGCTGGTCACCGAAATCCACACCGGCGCTGAGGCCGACTTTGCCCTGTTCGAGGAAGAACTGCTGCGGGTTGTCCAGATCCAGCGCCGAACAATCCAGCCATGCCAGATAAGTCCCCTGCGGCACATTGATCGTCACGCCCGGCAAACGGCTGCGCACGGCTTCAACCAGCCAGTCGCGATTGGCCTGCAGATAGGTTTTCAGCGCAGCGAGCCACGGCGCGCCTTCGCTATACGCCACGCGTGTCGCTTCCATGCCCAGCGGGTTGACGCTGTCGACCATGCCGCAGCGGGCGTGGTTGACGCGTTCGCGCAGGGCGGCGTCCTCGATGATCATGAACGAGGTCTTCAGGCCGGCGATGTTGTAAGCCTTGCTCGCCGACATCAGGGTGATGGTGCGCCGGGCGATTTCCGGGCTCAGCGAAGCGGTCGGAATATGCGTACGACCGTCGAAGCACAGCTCGGCATGGATCTCGTCGGAGATGATCCATGCGTCCTGCGCCACGCAGATATCCGCTACGGCTTGCAGTTCTTCGCGGCCGAAGACTTTGCCGATCGGGTTGTGCGGGTTGCTCAGCAGCAGGGCGCCACCACCGTTCAGCGATTCACGCAGCACGTCCAGCGGGGTTAAATAGGTGCCGTCTGCCTGCGCGTCGAACTCCAGCTCGACCTTGTTCAAACCCCAATGCCCCGGCGCATGCCGCAGCGGCGGATAGTTCGGTACCTGCACCACAACGTTCTGCTGCGGTTGTACCAACGCCTTCAGCGCCATGTTGAAACCGGACTCGACGCCCGGCATGAAGATCAACTCCTGCGGCTTGACCTTCCAGGCGAACTTGGCCCAGAGGTCAGCGACGATCGCTTCGCGCAAGTTGTCCTGCGCCACGCTGTAACCCACCAGCGGGTGCAGCAGGCGCTGTTGCAGTGCTTCGATGATTACCGGCGGCGCGGCGAAATCCATATCAGCAACCCACATCGGCAACACTTCGGCCGGGTAACGGCTCCATTTGGTGCTGCCGGTGTTGTGGCGGTCGAATAGCTGATCAAAATCGAAAGTCATGCGCGGTCTCGTCAAGGCGGGTTGATTCTGCCGGCCATGATAAACCCTCAACCCTACGGGAACACACAAAACCTTGTGGGAGCTGGCTTGCCAGCGATGGCGTCGGCATATCCAATAATGTAGGTGACTGACCAACCGCGATCGCTGGCAAGCCAGCTCCCACAGGGATTGCAGTTGTTAGTGGGAGTGCCGACATGCGGCCGACGGTCGGTTTTCACACGGATCGTGTGGTCTTTGTCTACAGTGAAAAGGTCGGCAGCACATTTGCCGCAACCGTGTTTGTCCAGATAAAACCCGGCACAAGTACCGGGTTCCACCTGATCAGGAGTGCACGATGGATCTCAGCCGTCGTCAGTTCTTCAAGGTCGCCGGTATCGGCCTTGCAGGCTCGAGCCTGGGCGCGTTGGGCATGGCCCCGACGCCAGCCTTCGCCGAGCAGGTGCGCCACTTCAAGCTTGCCCACACCCATGAAACCCGCAACACCTGCCCGTATTGCTCGGTCGGTTGCGGTTTGATCATGTACAGCCAGGGCGATACTGCGAAGAACGTAGCGCAAAGCATCATTCACATCGAGGGCGACGCCGACCACCCGGTCAATCGCGGCACCCTCTGCCCGAAAGGCGCGGGTCTGCTCGACTTCATTCACAGCCCCGGCCGTTTGCTCTACCCGCAAACACGCAAGCCCGGCAGCAGTGAATGGACGCGGATCAGTTGGGACGAAGCGCTTGATCGCATCGTCGACCTGATGAAGATCGACCGCGACGCCAATTTCATCGAACAAAATGCCAATGGGCAAACGGTGAATCGCTGGTTGACCACCGGGTTCCTCGCCGCGTCGGCGGCGTCCAATGAAGCCGGTTACATCACCCAAAAGGTGATTCGCAGTCTCGGCATGCTGGGGTTCGATAACCAGGCGCGTGTCTGACACGGCCCGACGGTGGCAAGTCTTGCCCCGACGTACGGCCGTGGTGCCATGACCAACACCTGGACCGATATCGCCAACGCGAATCTGATCCTGGTGATGGGCGGCAACGCAGCAGAAGCGCATCCGTGCGGCTTCAAATGGGTGACCGAGGCCAAAGCGCACAACGCTGCGCGGCTGATCGTGGTTGATCCGCGTTTTACCCGGACCGCTTCGGTGGCCGACTACTACGCGCCAATCCGCACCGGCACCGACATCGCCTTCATGGGCGGGCTGATCAACTACCTGCTGACCGAGGACAAAATCCAGCACGAGTACGTGCGCAATTACACCGACGTCTCGTTCATCGTCAAAGAAGGCTACGGCTTCGAAGACGGCATCTTCAGCGGCTACGACGTGGCCAAGCGCAGCTACACCGACAAATCCGGTTGGGGTTACGAGATGGGCGACGACGGCTTTGCCAAAGTCGATCCGACCCTGCAACACCCGCGCTGCGTCTATCAATTGATGAAGGTGCATTACAGCCGCTACAACATCGACCTCGCCAGCCAGATTTGCGGGATGCCGGTTGATGCCATGCAGAAAATCTGGGACGAAATCGCCACCTGCTCGATTCCGGGCAAGACCATGACGATTCTCTACGCCCTCGGCTGGACCCAGCACTCGATCGGCGCGCAGATCATTCGCAGCGCGGCGATGGTGCAACTGCTTTTAGGCAACGTTGGCATGCCGGGCGGCGGGGTCAACGCCTTGCGCGGTCACTCGAACATTCAGGGCCTGACGGATCTGGGCCTGCTTTCGAATGCGCTGCCGGGCTATCTGACTTTGGGTCAGGACAGCGAGCAGGACTACGGTCAGTTCATCCACAAGCGCACGCAGGTTCCGCTTAGACCGGGCCAACTGTCGTACTGGCAGAACTACAGCAAATTCCACGTCAGCCTGATGAAGTCGTGGTACGGCGCCAACGCCACGGTCGAGAACAATTGGTGCTATGACCATTTGCCGAAACTCGACATTCCCAACTACGACGTTCTGAAGATGTTCGACCTGATGAGCCAGGGCAAGGTCAACGGCTACTTCTGCCAGGGCTTTAACCCGATCGCCGCGCTGCCGGACAAAAACCGCGTGATGGGTGCCCTGGCGAAATTGAAATGGCTGGTGGTGATGGACCCGCTGGCCACCGAGACCTCGGAGTTCTGGCACAACGTCGGGCCGTACAACGATGTGAAAAGCGCCGACATCCAGACCGAAGTCATTCGCCTGCCCACCACCTGTTTTGCCGAAGAGGACGGCTCGCTGGTCAACAGCAGCCGCTGGCTGCAATGGCACTGGAAAGGCGCCGATGGCCCGGGCGAAGCGCAGACCGACATTCGCATCATGGCCGAGATGTTCCTGCGCCTGCGCAAGCGCTATCAGGCCGAGGGCGGCAAATTCCCTGATCCGCTGCTGAAATTGACGTGGCCGTACAAGATCCCCGACGAGCCTTCGCCGGAGGAACTGGCCAAGGAAATCAACGGCAGCGCTGTCGCCGATTTCACCGATGCCACTGGCGTCGCGGTCAAGGCCGGCTCACAACTCGCCGGGTTTGGTTTGCTCAAGGATGACGGCAGCACCGCGTCCGGCTGCTGGATTTTCGCCGGTAGCTGGACTGAGGCCGGCAACCAGATGGCGCGGCGCGACAATGCCGATCCGTATGGCATGCACCAGCATTTGGGCTGGGCGTGGGCGTGGCCGGCGAATCGGCGGATTCTCTACAACCGCGCTTCGGCCGATGTGTCCGGCAAACCATGGGACCCGAAAAAACGTCTGGTCTGGTGGAACGGCAAAGCCTGGGGCGGCACCGACGTGCCGGACTACAAGGCCGACGTGCCACCAGAAGCCGGGATGAACCCGTTCATCATGAACCCCGAAGGCGTGGCGCGATTCTTCGCCGTCGACAAGATGAACGAAGGCCCATTCCCCGAGCACTACGAGCCGTTCGAAACGCCAATCGGCATCAACCCGTTGCACCCGCAAAACAAGAAAGCCACCAGCAACCCGGCGGCGCGGATCTTCGATTCGGTCTGGGAAACCCTCGGCGAGGCCAAGGACTTCCCGTACGCCGGCACCAGTTATCGGCTCACCGAGCATTTCCACTTCTGGAGCAAGCACTGCAAGTTGAACGCGATTGCTCAACCTGAACAGTTCGTGGAAATCGGCGAGGTGCTGGCGAAAGAGAAGGGCATTGCTGCCGGTGATCGCGTGCGCGTCAGTTGCAAACGCGGCTTTATCGAAGCGGTGGCGGTGGTGACGAAGAGGATCCGGCCGCTGCAGGTCAACGGCCAGATCGTGCATCAGATCGGCATCCCGCTGCACTGGGGTTTCACCGGCCTGACGCGTCACGGTTACCTGACCAACACCCTGGTGCCGTTCCTCGGCGATGGCAACACACAGACCCCGGAATCCAAGTCATTCCTGGTCAACGTGGAGAAGCTCTGATGGAGAATCTTTAAATGGCCAGCCAAGACATCATTGCCCGCTCGGCCACCACGACGGTGCCGCCGTCGGTGCGGAATCAGGAGGCCGTCGCCAAGCTGATCGACACCACCAAATGCATCGGCTGCAAGGCCTGCCAGGTGGCCTGCTCGGAATGGAACGAGCTGCGCGACGAGGTCGGCCACAACCACGGCACTTACGACAACCCGCAGGATCTGAGCGCGGAAACCTGGACGTTGATGCGCTTCACCGAACACGAAACCGACGCCGGCAACCTCGAATGGCTGATCCGCAAGGACGGCTGCATGCACTGCGCCGAGCCCGGTTGTCTGGCGGCGTGCCCGAGTCCCGGCGCGATCATCAAGCACGCCAACGGCATCGTCGATTTCGATCAGGATCACTGCATCGGCTGCGGTTATTGCATCACCGGTTGCCCGTTCAACATCCCGCGCATTTCGCAGAAAGACCACAAGGCCTACAAATGCACCTTGTGTTCGGATCGTGTGGCGGTGGGGCTGGAACCGGCCTGCGTAAAAACCTGCCCGACCGGCGCCATCGTCTTCGGCACCAAGGAAGACATGAAGGAACACGCCGCCGAACGCATCGTCGACCTGAAAAGCCGTGGTTTCGAAAACGCCGGGCTGTATGACCCGGCGGGCGTTGGCGGCACCCATGTGATGTACGTGTTGCACCACGCCGACACGCCAACGATCTACGCCAACCTGCCGCAGGATCCGGCGATCAGCCCATTGGTTGGCCTGTGGAAAGGCATCAGCAAACCCTTGGGCCTGCTGGCCATGGGCGCGGCGGTATTGGCCGGGTTCTTCCATTACGTGCGCATCGGCCCGAATCGCGTCGAAGAAGATGAACATCCAACACCACCCGATACCTCGGTGCATGTCGTTGACCCGGCGGTACACACCTTCGATCCACGCGGGGAGGACCGGCCATGAGCAACAAGACGATCCTGCGCTACACCGCCAACCAGCGTACCAATCACTGGCTGGTGGCGATCCTGTTTTTCATGGCCGGGCTGTCCGGGCTGGCGTTGTTTCATCCGTCGCTGTTCTGGCTGAGCAACCTGTTCGGCGGCGGGCCGTGGACGCGGATTCTGCATCCTTACATGGGCATCGCGATGTTTGTGTTGTTCCTCGGCCTGGTGTTTCGTTTCTGGCGTGCGAACTTCTTTATCAACAATGACTGGAAATGGCTGCGCCGCATCGATCGGGTGCTGGTCAACGATGAAGAAAGCGTGCCGCCGGTAGGCAAGTACAACGCCGGGCAGAAGCTGCTGTTCTGGACTTTACTGCTGTGCATGCTCGGGTTGCTGTTCACCGGGCTGGTGATCTGGCGCGCCTGGTTCAGTGCGTATTTCGGCATCACGGTGATTCGTTGGGCGATGCTGTTGCACGCGCTGGCCGGATTCATTCTGGTGCTGAGCATCATCATTCACATCTACGCCGGGCTGTGGATCAAGGGCTCGGTCGACGCGATGATGCACGGCTGGGTCAGCCGCGCCTGGGCGAAGAAACACCATGAACTGTGGTATCGCGAGATTACACGCGATGAACGCCAACCGGACGTGCCGGAGCGACCGATCACCAAAAAGGGCTGACTTTTGCCAACCATTCTGGAACCTGGGGAAATCGAGGCGGCGGCGAGTTCGCCGCCGTTTCTGCATCTGCCGCCTTCGAACCTGTTTGCGCTGCGGGCTGATCGACTGGAGCAATTGGCCGAAGGGCATGCGCTGGCTGATTACCTGCGACTGATCGCCGGGTTGTGCCGGGTGCAGCAGCAGGTTTTCGACGATCCGCCGCTGACGGCGCCGTTTGATCAACAACGCATCGAGGCGTGTCAGCAGCATGGTTTGCCGCCGTTTGCTGCTGATACGTTGATCCGCGAAGACGCCTGGCAGGCGTATCTTGAGGCTCTGTTGCAACGTTATGTCCCTGATGAGCAGCCTGCAGTGGTCGATGCGCTGACGACGTTGCGGGTCGCCAGTACCGGGCAGTTACGTTCGTGGGCCGTGGCGTTGGTCAGCGGCCAATATTCAATGGTGCCGGCGCAACTGGTGCCGTTCCTCGGCGCAGCACTGCAAACGGCCTGGAGTCACTGGCTCCTCAGTGCGCCGAATCTGCAATTGAAACCCGGCGACAGCCTCAGCCAATGCCCGGCCTGTGGTTCACCGGCGATGGCCGGGGTGATCCGTCATCGCGGCAAGCACAACGGTTTGCGCTATCTGGTCTGTTCTTTGTGCGCCTGCGAATGGCATGTGGTGCGGGTCAAATGCGTGTATTGCGAGTCGAGCAAGGGCCTGGACTATTTCAGCCTTGAGGATGATCGCCATGCCGCCAATCAGGCACCGATAAGGGCGGAGGTCTGTCCGGGCTGTAACAGTTATCTGAAACTGGTGTATCTGGAAAACGATGCCGATGCGGAGGCGTTGTCGGCTGATTTGAGCAGTCTGCTTCTGGACATGCGTCTGGCCCAGGACGGTTATCAGCGTCTGGCACCGAATCTGTTGCTGGCTCCGGGAGACGAATGATCTGAGCGTCTACACTCTGGCGCAGTGATCTGTCTCCAGGAGTGGCTGATGTCCCTGCGGTTACCTTCCATTGATGGTTTGTTACGTCACCCCGCGTGTGTGCCTTTACTTGAGCGCCACGGACGTGAGTCGCTGCTGGCCAGTTTGCGACAGTTGCTCGATGAATTGCGCCCCGGCGTGTTGGACGGGCAACTGTCAGCCGTCGAAATCAGCCCCGAAGTGCTCGCCGGTCGTGTCGGCGAACGCTTGGCGCAGCAACAACGCAGCAACGTGCGCCGGGTGTTTAACCTGACTGGCACGGTGCTGCACACCAATCTTGGCCGCGCGTTGTTGCCCGACGAAGCCATCGACGCCGTGCAAATGGCCGCGCGTTATCCGCTCAATCTGGAATTCGATCTGGCCAGCGGCAAACGCGGCGATCGCGATGATCTGATCGAAGGCCTGATTCGCGAACTGACCGGCGCCGAAGCCGTCACCGTGGTCAATAACAATGCCGCCGCCGTGCTGCTGACGCTCAACAGCCTGGGCGCGCGCAAGGAAGGCATCATCTCGCGCGGTGAGTTGATCGAAATCGGCGGCGCGTTTCGCATCCCCGACATCATGGCCCGCGCCGGCGTGCGTCTGCATGAGGTCGGCACCACCAATCGCACCCATGCCAAAGACTACGAAGCGGCGATCAACCCACGCAGCGGTTTGATCATGCGCGTGCACGCGAGCAACTACAGCATCGAAGGTTTTACCGCGCGGGTGCCCACGTCCGAGCTGGCCGAGTTGGCGCATCGGCATGGCTTGCCGTTGCTGGAGGATCTGGGCAGCGGCAGTCTGCTCGATCTGACGCGTTGGGGGTTGCCGGCAGAACCGACGGTTCGCCAGGCGTTGCTCGACGGCGCGGACATCGTCACCTTCAGCGGCGACAAGCTGCTCGGTGGGCCGCAGGCCGGGTTGATTGTCGGGCGCAAAGAGTTGATCGCGAAGATCAAGAAGAACCCGCTGAAACGCGCATTGCGGGTCGACAAGTTGACTTTGGCGGCGCTGGAAGCGGTGCTCGGTCTGTACCGCGATCCGGATCGCCTCGCTGAGCGCTTGCCGAGTTTGCGCCTGCTGACGCGCCCGCAGGCCGACATCTTCGCGCAGGCCTCACGCTTGCAACCGGCGCTGGCTGACGTGCTGGGGGAAACCTGGACGGTCAGTGCCGTGCACGCCTTGGGCATGATTGGCAGCGGCAGCCAACCGGTGGCACGCTTGCCGAGCGCGGCGCTGTGCATGCGCCCGCAGGTGTCGAAGCGTTTGCGCGGGCGTTACCTGTTGAATCTTGAAGTCGCATTGCGCGGGCTGCCGATCCCGGTGCTCGGGCGAATCGACGACGATGCGCTGTGGCTGGACTTGCGCCAACTCGACGATGAGCCGGCGTGGCTCGCGCAGTTGCCACACTTGCAGGTCGATCGGTGATCGTCGGCACGGCGGGGCACATCGACCACGGCAAGACGTCGCTGCTGCAAGCCCTGACCGGGCAAACCGGCGACCGCCGCCCGCAGGAGCGCGAGCGCGGCATGACCATCGACCTCGGTTATCTCTATGCCGAACTCGAACCGGGAGCGGGCCTCACCGGGTTTATCGACGTGCCCGGTCATGAGAAATTCACCCACAACATGCTTGCCGGCGCGCAGGGCATCGATCTGGTGTTGCTGGTGGTCGCGGCGGATGACGGCGTGATGCCGCAAACCCGCGAACATCTGGCGATTGTCGAATTGCTCGGCATTCCCCGGGCGCTGGTGGCGATCACCAAATGCGATCGGGTCGAGGCGGGCAGGGTGGAGGAGGTTCAGCGCCAGGTGCTTGATCTGCTGGAAGCCGCGCCATTCGCCGAGGCGCCAATCGTGATTGTTTCGAGCGTCAGCGGGCAGGGCGTTGATCAGCTGCGCGAGGCGTTATTGCAGGTGCAACGTGACGTGCAGGTGCGCAGTCACGAGGGTGGTTTTCGCCTGGCCATCGACCGTGTGTTCAGCGTTGCCGGCGCCGGGATTGTGGTGACCGGCACGGCGTTGTCCGGTGAGGTTTCAGTGGGCGATAAACTCACACTCGCACCGTCCGGCAAATTGGTCAGGGTGCGCGGCTTGCACGCGCAGAACCAGACTGCCGAGCAGGCCTTCGCCGGGCAGAGGGTTGCCTTGAACCTCAGCGGTGAACGCCTTGAACTGGCGCAGATCCATCGCGGCCAATGGCTGCTGGCGGAGTGGCTATATGCACCGACTCAGCGCATCGACATCGAATTCCAGCTGTTGCCCGGCGAGCGCACGTTCGAACATTTTCACCCCGTCCACGTACACCTCGGCACGCAGGATGTCATCGCGCGAGTCGCGTTGCTCGAAGGATCGCGTTTGAGTCCCGGCGCGCGCATGTTCGCGCAGCTGCTGATCAACGCGCCGGTTCACGCGGTGCAGGGCGATCGGCTGATCCTGCGCGATTCCAGCGCGCAACGCACCCTCGGTGGCGGCCGGGTACTCGACCCGTTTGCCCCGGCCCGACAACGCCGCAGCCCCGAACGACTGGCGCAACTTCAGGCCCTGGCCAGTAGCGAAAGCTTCGAACAGGTGTTGCCCGTGTTGCTTGATCACAGCGCGGGCGGTCTTGATCCGCAACGGCTGGAACGTCAATTCAATCGCCTGCGTTCAACGTGGGCGCTGCCGGAAAACGTGCGGTTGATCGACACCCGTCAAGGCCCGGTGCTGTTCAACGTGCAGCGGTGGGGGCAGTTGAAATTCACCCTGCTGGAGCAACTGGCAAAGTTTCATGTGCTGGAGCCCGATCAAATGGGGCCGGACCGTGATCGTCTGAGGCGATTCAGTGCGTTGCCGCTGGAACGTTCGACGTTCACCCGCCTGCTCGATGAATTGCGCGACACCGGCGCGATCACCGCCAGCGGCCCGTGGCTGCACCTGCCGGATCATCAGGTACGTTTGAATACCGAGGACGAAATGCTTTGGCAACAACTGCAACCGGTGTTTGAACACGGTGGCTTCGACCCGCCGTGGGTACGTGACGCGGCCAAAGCGCTTGGCCAGGACGACGCGGTGGTGCGCCTGCTGCTGCGCAAACTGGCGCGGCTGGGCCTGATGCATCAAGTGGTGCGCGACCTGTTTTTGACTGATGTGCAACTGCGCCGAATGGCTGACGTGTTGCTCAATCTCGCCAAGGAAAATCCGCAGATCCAGGTGACAACCTTCCGCGATGCGCTAGGCTTGGGACGCAAACGCTGTATTCAGTTCCTCGAATACTTCGACCGTATCGGCCTGACCCGGCGCAGCGGCGAATCACGACAAATCCGCTACGACAACGCGTTGGCCAGCGCCGACGCGCACTGAGTTCAAGGAAGGCAATCGCGCCCGGTGGCGCGGCCGGGCTTCAAACCCGGTTGGGGACGGCATCCGTTCCCGGGCAGGTTCGACTCCGGCTGCCTTCCGCCATATTTGCGAGATCAAAAGATCGCAGCCTGCGGCGGCGCCTACATTGGTAATATCCGCCAATCCTGACAATGGACTGCCGGAGATTCGCTTGAGAAGTACAACCCGAAGCACAGTGCTTTTTTTCATTCTGTTGGTGTGCGCGAATGCTGCGGCGTGGCTTTACTTTGTGGTGATACACGCCTCGGCGACGCGCGGCATGCCCATGATCAAAACCACCGAACCCTTGTACATCGGCGGAATCGATGGCGACGGCACCCGCTACGTTCTGCCCGCCGGGGCGACGCTCTATGCCGATAAGCACTTTCCGGAAGGTTTTACGCGCTACATCGTCTACTTCAATCACAAGGGCCTGATCGAACACGAGGAGGTCGAGATGAAGCCGGAATATGGCGGCAATCTGATCGACCCGCTCTGGCTGGAAAACATCGATGAAGCCACGCAGACACCATAGATTCAGGCGGGTGTTTCAGAACGCCAATGGGTATTGGATCACCACGTAGATGCGGTCGATGTCATCGCCGGCCTGTGCGTCATTGGCGCGGTGGCTGACGTGGGAGAGCTGCACCGACAAGTCTTTCGCCGTGCCTGACTGGACGACGTATTTCAAATCAATATCCCGCTCCCAATGTTTGCCGCCATCGCCTTGCTGCGGCTGGAACTCACCGCTGTCGGCATCAAACGGGTTGTAGGCGCCGCCCTGAGGCGCATGGGTGCCGTCGATGTGGCTGCCGGAAACGTAGCGGGTCATGAAGCCCAGACCGGGAACCCCGAAGGCGCCGAGGTCGAGGTCATAGCGCACCTGCCAGGAGCGTTCGTGGGCGCCGTTGAAGTCGGCGTATTTGATCGAGTTGGCGAGGTAGATCGAGTCGCCGCCGACGAAATCAAACGGCGTGTCGCCATTGATGCGCTGCCAGCCGAGCAGCAGCGCATGGGGGCCGAAGGCGTATTTGCCGGACAGGCTGAACGCAGTGTTGTCGATGGCGCCGGCCAGCGCTCGGCCGGTGTCGCGGGTGTGATAAAGGTTGGCGTCGAGCAACACGCCGGATTGTTTGAAATGCAGATTGGCGTAGTACTGGTGCCAGGTGTCACTCAGGTCGGAGGCGTAGAGCGCGCCGCCGAAAGCGCTGTCAGGGAACAGATCGGCGCCGATAAAGCTGATACCGCCGGCTTCGGTATTGGCGCCATAGCCGTAAAAGTCGCCTTTGCCGGATGAGCTGTCCTGATTTTTGAACGCGGTGAAGTGGCCGGCCACCAGGTTCAGATTGTCGATCTCGCGGCTGTTGAGCAGAAAGCCTGTGGCGTATTCCGGTTGCAGGCGTTTGTCTGAGGTGTCGAAGACCGGGGTTTCCACGGTCATTTCGCCGAAAGCGAGGGTGGTGCGTGAGGCCCTCAACTTGAGGGCACCGCCGGCGCTGGAATAGTCATTTTCGCTGCGCCCGTCACTGTCCACCGGCAGCAGCCCCGTGCCGGAATGGCCTTTGCCGCCGTCGAGTTTCAAGCCGTAAAAGGCGTGCGCGTCGACGCCGAAACCAACCGCTCCCGGTGTGAAACCGGATGAGAAGGTGCCGATAAACCCCTGAGCCCATTCCTGTTTGTAGTTTTTCCCGGAGGGTGAGTGCGAGCGGTAGTCGTTGCTCAGATAGAAATTGCGGCTGAGCACTTCGGTTTTGGCGTCATCGAGAAAACCTTCAGCGGCAGCCGTTGCGCTCAAACCGCAGAGCAGCGCGAGCAAGGTAAGGCGCGAGGGGGCGCGGTCGATCATGGTCAGTGGCCAGCGGCAATTAAGGTGACCTGGATGATCGTGAAGTTTCAGGGAACGCGATTGAGCCGATGTGCTGACTTGCTGTGGCAGTGCTGACGCCATCGCTGGCAAGCCAGCTCCCACAGGGATTCAGGGGGGGCTCAAGATTAATGGCCACACACAATCTCTTGTAGGAGTGAGCCTGCTCGCGATCGCGGTGTGTCAGCCACATTCATCCAAGCTGATTCAGCGCTATCGCGAGCAGGCTCACTCCTACACGGATTTGCGTTGAATGAAGACTTTGTGGCGGGAACAGAAGCCTGTGGGTGCTGGCTTGCCAGCGATGGCGGTGTGTCAGCCACATTCATCCAAGCTGATTCAGCGCTATCGCGAGCAGGCTCACTCCTACACGGATTTGCGTTGAATGAAGACTTTGTGGCGGGAAGAGAAACCTGTGGGTGCTGGCTTGCCAGCGATGGCGGTGTGTCAGCCACATTCATCCAAGCTGATTCAGCGCTATCGCGAGCAGGCTCACTCCTACAGGGGTTCGGGGTGAATAAGGACTTTGTGGCGGGAGCAGAAACCTGTGGGAGCTGGCTTGCCAGCGATGGCGGTGTGTCAGCCACATTCATCCAAGCTGATTCAGCGCTATCGCGAGCAGGCTCACTCCTACAGGGGTTTGGGGTGAATAAGGACTTTGTGGCGGGAGCAGAAACCTGTGGGAGCTGGCTTGCCAGCGATGGCGGTGTGTCAGCCACATTCATCCAAGCTGATTCAGCGCTATCGCGAGCAGGCTCACTCCTACACGGATTTGCGTTGAATGAAGACTTTGTGGCGGGAGCAGAAACCTGTGGGAGCTGGCTTGCCAGCGATCGCGGTGTGTCAGGCAACATTTTTGTCGACTGACACACCTTTTTACCGCGTTACGACAATGGCGGGGTACGGGGCGGGATCTGGCGCTTGTTGCCGGTTGACTCGAATGCGGCGGCCAGGCGCAGCAGGCTCGAGTCGTCGTAGGCGCGGCCAGCGAAGGTCAGACCGACCGGCATGCCGATGTCGGCCATCACGCCCATCGGCACGGTCACGGTGGGCACGCCGAGGTGGCGGATCGCAAGGTTGCCGTTGGCGACCCAGATGCCGTTGCTCCAGGCAATGTCCGCCGACGCAGGATTGACGTCCGCATCCGCCGGGCCCACATCGGCGACCGTCGGGAACAGCACGGCGTCCAGACCCAGCTTATCCATCCAGTCTTCGAGGTCGATACGCCGGGTCTGCTCCAGACCGCGCAGGCCGTCCGGTACTGTAGAAATCTCATTCCACGGGGTGATGCCGCGTTCGGCCATGCGCACGTATTCGTCCATGCCGGCCACCAGATCACCTTCACGGTTGGGCAGCGTGCCCGGTTCGTGCGGGAAGATCTTCGCCCCGTCGACGTCGACCAGACGATTGAGTTTCGGATCGCCGTTGGCGCGCAGAAAATCGTCAAACGCCCAGGCAGTCAGGTCCCACAGTTCGTGGTGGAGAAACTCTTTCGACACCAGGCCCCGGGTGAACACAGTCGGTGCGCCCGGACGGTCGCCCTCGCAATTGGAGACCAGCGGGAAGTCGGTTTCGATGACTTCGGCACCAGCAGCTTCGAGGGCCTGACGGGCCTGTTTCCACAGATCAATAACCGACTCGCGGGTGTTGATGCGCTGGCCAGTCGGGCCACCGATGCCCGGCGCCTCGCTGGTGCCCGCTTCAGGGTCGGCATTGATGAACATGCGCGGCACGGCGAAACGCTTGCCGGCCAACGCCTTGGCATCGGCCGCCAGCTCAGCGTAAGCGGCAGGGCGCACGGAGTTGACGCTGGGGATCGGCACCCACGGTTGCAGGCGCCACAGATCGCCACGGGTGTCCGGGTCTTCGGCAACAACAATGTCGAGCACTTCCAGCAGGTCGGCCATGGTCCGTGCGTAAGGTACAACCACGTCCATGGTTGGCGTCAGCGGCCAGTTGCCGCGCACCGAAATCACACCGCGCGACGGCGTGTAGGCGCACAGGCCATTGTTTGAAGCGGGGCCACGACCACTCGACCAGGTTTCTTCGGCCAGGCCGAATGCGGCAAAACTCGCCGCCGTCGCCGTGCCGGCACCGTTGGACGAGCCAGACGCAAACGGCGCGGTCAGGTAATCGGCGTTGTACGGACTTTCAGCGCGACCATAAACGCCGCGCTGCATGCCGCCATTGGCCATCGGCGGCATGTTGGTCTTGCCCAGGCAAATCGCCCCGGCCGCGCGCAGGCGCTCGATGGTGAACGCGTCGCGGTGCGCGACCAGATCGGCAAACGCCGGGCTGCCCGACGCGGCGGTCAGGCCCTTGACCAGATAACTGTCTTTGGCGGTGTAGGGAATGCCGTCGAGCGGGCCAAGGGTTTCGCCTTTGGCCCGGCGGGCGTCGGCGGCTTGCGCTTCGTTCAGGGCTTCGGGATTGCGTACCACCAAGGCATTCAGCGCGGTCGGGGTGTCGGCGCTATCGTAGGCGTCGATGCGCGCAAGGTAGGCCTGCACCAGTTCAACGGCGGTGGTCTGGCCGGACTCCAGTGCTGCGCGCAGTTGGGCAATGGACACTTCGGTGACTTCGATCATGCGGTCACCGCCGTTTGAATGTGGGTGCTTTTCTTGGAAGGGGTGTTCATATCGGTTCTCGTTGCACGGCTTTAAGCGACAAGGTTAAGACTGGCGCCTATTTAACACCAAGCGGCGCACGGAGTAATCGCCGCGATCCATCTTTGTCCGCCAATAAATAATGGACGGACACCTGTAGCAGCTGCGGCACGCTGCGATCTTTTGATGTTGTTTTTAAGACAAGAACAAAAGATCGCAGCCTGCGGCAGCTCCTACATGGGTATTGCGCAGTGACGAAGGATTGATCTTTGGCCGCCAATAACGGCCGGGGGAATACCTGTAGGAGCTGCGGCACGCTGCGATCTTTTGATGTTGTTTTTAAGACAAGAACCAAAGATCGCAGCCTGCGGCAGCTCCTACATGGGTATTAGAGGACGCCGTACTCGCGCGCCGTGCGATCCACGGCAATCCGTGTTTTGTCGATCAACTCATCCAGCTCCGTGCGTGTGGCAATCAACGCCGGCGCCATGATCATCCGGCCCAAGGTCGAGCGAATGATCAATCCCTCCTCAAAGCCAATCGTACGGCAGCGCCAGGCCATGTCGTTTTCATTGGCAAAGCGCTTGCGACTGGCCTTGTCCTCGGCAAACTGCAACGCCGCCACCAACCCCACACCCTGAATCTCACCGACCAACGGGTGATTGCCGAACACTTCGCGCAGGCAATTCTGCAGATACGGCCCGGTATCGGCCTTCACTTGCGCAACCACGCCCTCATCGCGCAACGCCTTGAGGTTGGCAATCGCCACCGCAGCCGCCACCGGGTGGCCGGAATAGGTCAGCCCGTGCGCAAACACGCCGCCTTTTTCCACCAGCGCCTCGGCCATGCGCCGCGACAGAATCAGGCCACCCATAGGGATGTAACCCGAGGTCAGGCCCTTGGCGATCGACAGGGTGTCGGGCTCAAAGCCGAAGGTCTGATGCGCGAACCATTCGCCGGTGCGGCCGAACCCGCCGATCACTTCGTCAGCGCACAGCAGCACGTCATATTTACGGCAGATACGCTGAATCTCGGGCCAGTAGGTGGCCGGTGGAATGATCATGCCGCCCGCACCCTGGAACGGCTCAGCGACGAAGGCTGCGACCTTGTCGGCGCCCAGTTCAAGAATCTTGTCTTCCAGTTGCCGCGCCGCTTGCAGGCCGAACGCCTCCGGGCTGAGGTTGCCTGCGTGGGCAAACCAGTACGGCTCGTCGATGTGTGCGACATCCGGGATGGTGCCGCCCATTTCGTGCATGAATTTCATGCCGCCCAGCGCCGTCGCCGCGAGGGTCGAGCCGTGATAGCCGTTCCAGCGGCCGATCATGATTTTCTTCTCGGGCTTGCCCATCACCTGCCAGAACTTGCGCACGGTGCGGATCAGCACCTCGTTGGCTTCAGAACCGGAGTTGGTGTAGATCGCGTGGCTGTAGTGCTTGGGCAGCAGGCTGAACAGCAGCTCGGACAGCTCGATGACCGCCGGGTGGGTGGTGTGGAAAAACATGTTGTAGTAGGGCAGTTGTTCCAGCTGTGCGGTCGCGGCTGCGGCCAGGTCTTTGCGGCCGTAGCCGAGATTGGTACACCACAGCCCGGACATGCCGTCCAGATAACGATTGCCGTCGTTGTCCCACAGTGCCAGACGATCACCGCTGACCATCACCCGCGGGCCTTCCTCGTTGAGAGCCTTCTGATCGACGAACGCGTGGATGTGGTGGGCAGCGTCAGAGGCTTGGTAATCGCGGGTAGTGCGGGTCGAATCGAATTCGGCGGACATGGCGGATCTCCGGGACATTGAGCGGGTGAGTGCAACGCTGCACGAGTAAAGTTTTGTCACCTTAAAATATTTTTGTAAAGAAAATATTTGTCGGTGAAAAAATATCTCCGTAGGCTGATCGCCATTGGCAAGGATCATCAGAGGCAACATGAGCGGACTCAGAGAGCGGCAGAAGGAACAGCGCCGGCAGGTGATTGCCGAAGCGGCGCTCGAGTTGTTCAAACGCAACGGCTTCGCGGCCACTACACTGGAGCAGATCGCCGCACAGGCAGGCGTCTCCGCCCCGACCGTGGTGAATTACTTCGGCGGCAAGCAGGAGATATTGCTGGCGTTGCTCAAGCAACCTGACGAACAAGCCATGCGCGAGGCGCGGGCGAATCTGGACGAGAACAGCGATCCCCTGGAGGCGCTGTGCGAGTTCGAAGGGCTGATGACCGATTACCAGCTACAGGCGATGCCGGCTTCGTTGTGGCGCGAATTGGCGCCGTTTCTGTTGACCGGTGAATTGGCCGAAGCGATGAGTCCATGGAACGCGGCGGTGATCGAAGAGACCAAGACGCTGCTTCTACATTTCCAACAGGCTGGCAAAGTGCGCGAATCGATTGATCTCGACGTCGTGGCGACGCTGTTCAATCAGTACGCGAACATGGCGTTCATTCGCCTGGCGACGCAAGAAGTCCCGGACAGAACCGCGCACGGCTTGCACATGCGCAGGGTTCTGCACCTGTTGTGTCACGGCATGCTGGAGCGCTAACGCGTAAATCTGTGGCGAGGGAGCTTGCTCCCGACAGGGCGCGCAGCGGCCCTTGTTTTGATGCAAAAAAGACAGGCCTGCTGCGCACCTACATTTGATCTTCCGCGCCCACCTGAAACCTGCATAAGCGCTTTCCTGATTCACCCTTTCGGCGAAAAAATGCATGCCGCAAGCACTTGAGAGTCAATTGGTGATTGACTCTCAAGTGCTTGCGAAGCGTTATTCTTTGACTTTTTTGCAGTGCACGGACGCTAGAGAAAAACAGTCCCATCGAAAGCCAACAGTTTTAATCTCGGCTGGAGGTTATTTTTTCAAAATGCAAAATCAGTGAAATCCATGAAAGCGTTCGACGCACTGACAATGCCGATCTAATTGCAATGAGTCTCACGCAGAAAACTGGACTATTCTTTTTTTTCAGGCTGCATCTTTAGCGCGTTTTCATGGGGGCTTTGCTTAGATCCAGCCTTCATCGCACCGAACTTTTCTCTTTCCAGTTTCAATCGACTGCTGATGATGCCTTTCTGATCAAAACCCAGCCGATCACTGGTCACGCCTATGTAATAGTCATGAAGTTTTTTGCTGTTCTGATCTTTGCGCTCTTGAGACGAGTAATCTATCTCAAAGTTCATCTCCTTCGCAAATACCTCAGGATGGAAACTTGCTTCTTTAGTAAAGACGCTGCTCTGAGTTGCTTTCCAATAAGCTCTCAACATGGTGTAGTCAAAAAATTTAAAGATATGCCATAGTATCGACGTGCTTAGCGCAGGCAAGTGCTCGCTCAACTTTCCCTGATACAAGAGATTCTGCAGTGACGCCTCAATTGCTGATGAGCTTTCATTCATCATGTCCGTCCTGTAGTAAAGCATTCCAGCTTTCTTGTTCAGTAGGTGGTCCAACAGGCTGGTTGAAGACAGCCAGCAATTTACCTCTTGGTATTTTTTTACTTCCTGGACTACATAGAGGTCCACAAGTTGCTCAGCCAAACTCATCAACTCAATGTCGGTTCTGTCCTTGACATCTTCTAAAAACACACCTTTCAGCACAGCGGCAGATACATGTTGAGTACTATGGATTTTATCTTTCGCATTCAGAAATCTCATAGGGCGTATCAACGATTTGAAAGTGTCCATGTTTTCGGTGACGCGGAGCGTTATCAGCGCAGCACCTACATCAGCGTTTGATTCCGCAATGAGCTGCCCCGTGTCCTCATCAATGTCCATCCCATACTTTTTTGTTGTATCCAGGTAATTGCGCGTGTGGATGGCTTTGTCATGTGCATGGGTCATTTCATGAAAAAACCCCCACTGATTAAGTTCCTGCAGTGTGGTCGAGTAAGGTACTCGCTGGGAATACGCTGTGAAATCAACGGGTGACTCCGGTCTCAAAAAAGCGACCGATTGATCATCATCGAAACCGCTTCGATTAACGTTGGCTGTTGCTCCACCTGAGAACATGTAACTTCGATCAATCAATAAGTTCCAATCTTTGATCGTAAAGTCGAGAAAGTACCTTCCCATAGGATTATTCAGGTACTGAATTTCCTTGGTGGTTGTTCCGCCACTTCCATGGCTTGGGTAGTTGAATTGATCGTCAAGTTTGTTGGGATAATTCACCAGAAAAAAATCTGACTTGGGGTCGCTCGGGAGAATAATAACCATGTTGCCCCCACCAAACTGCCTGGTGATTTCGGCGCTTTGCGGGCTCATTTGTTGTCGAATATCTGAAATGGAGAGCGGTTGGTAATCATTCAAGGCTCTGTTTATATCAATGAAAGCCAAGTTAGACTTTAATTTTTCGCTGTCGCTGTACACAGTCCAGAGAAACAAGGGTGTGATACCAATCGTAAGCGTTGCGATCAACACCCGAGCAAAAAACTCTTTAGCGTCTTCGTTCTTTCCCTGATTGTTTTTGAAGCTGGAGCAGTATTTGAGAACAGCATCCTTGACACTCATAAAAACTCTCAAAAAATTAGTTGTCAGCACCGATATCTACCGAATGCTCAGTACGGCATGCGATTGCAGTACGGCGAGTCTGCCATTGTGCAAAACAAGTCCATTGTCCTATTCGCGGGCCCGCACAAGACTGGCAGCGGTAGTGGCCAGTCCAGCTCACCCGGTAAAAATTCCACGCAAAGATAAACTTAACGCGATGATGGTGCCACGCCAATCTCCGCTAAACGGACCTGGCGGGAAAGTGCGACGACTGCGGGAATGTGTTCTAGTCTCAGCGCACTGACGGAAAACGGGCATCGGGAGAAACCGAGATGGAAGAAAAGCCACTCATTGCCTTCAACAGTTCCAGAGCTTTGTTGGACGTGCTGATCCGCGCCGGGCTGATCGCCACGCTGGTGCTGTTCTGTTTCGACATCTTCCATCCGTTCCTCAACGTCATGCTGTGGGCATTGATCCTCGCGATCACCCTGTACCCACTGAATCAGACACTGGGACGCAAACTGGGCAATCGCTACGGCTGGGCGGCGATCATTCTGGTGCTCCTAGGGCTGTTGATTCTGATGGTGCCGCTGAGCCTGCTCGGCGCTTCCGTTGCCGATTCGGTGAAGGTCGGCATGCACGCGATGGAGGCGGGGCAGTTCGAGATTCCGCCGCCACCGGCCAGCGTCGAGAGCTGGCCATTGATTGGCGCGCCGTTGTTTGGCATCTGGCAGCATGCCTCGCAGGATTTGAGCTGGGCCTTCAAAGAGCTGGCGCCGCACCTGAGCAACTGGGGCAAAGTGCTGCTGCATCAAGCGGCTGGTGTCGGCGCGGGGATTGTGGTGTTTGTCGTGGCCTTGATCGTTGCTGGCCTGATCATGAAAAACGGTGAGCTCGGGCATCGCACCGCGATAGCGATCACCACGCGGATTTCCGGGCCGGTGCGCGGCCCGCAGATTGCTGAATTGTGCACCGCGACCATCCGCGCCGTGGCGCAAGGCGTGGTGGGGATCGCGTTTATCCAGATGCTGCTGATCGGTGTCGCGCTGGTGATCATGGGGATTCCGGCCGCCGGTATTCTGGCTTTGATGGTGCTGCTGCTGGGCATCATGCAATTGCCGGTTCTGCTGATTACCGTGCCCGTGGTGATCTACGTTTTCGCGCAGGATGGCGTCAGTGCCAGCACGGTGATCTTCACCGTGTGGATCATTATTGCCGGGCTCTCCGACAACGTGCTCAAACCCATGCTGCTTGGGCGCGGCGTCGCGGTGCCAATGCCGGTGGTGCTGATCGGCGCACTCGGCGGCATGGTCACCAGCGGCATCATCGGCTTGTTCACCGGCCCGGTGATTCTGGCGGTCGGTTACGAGCTGTTCATCGGTTGGGTGTATCAGCCGGCCAACGTCACACAGCTTCTGGATGACCCGAGCAGAGAAAATCTGTCGTGACATTTATCGGTACGAGGGAATCTGACAACCATTCATCGCTCACGGCGCCTGCGCAAGCACCGAAGGATCAGTGACTGTCGTTCAAAGGAGTGTCGCCACAGCGATTTGTTGCTGGGGCTAATTGGCGCACACCCACACGGACGGCTAGGCTGGTCAGTCAGTCGCCCTCGGGGCGCAACGCCCAACGCAGGGACAGGAGCGGAACCGATGAAAACCCCAGCCAGTATTGTCTGCCTGATGTTCACGCTGGTTCTCGCGCCGCCCGTGCGCGCCGAAGACCCGCCAGCCAGCCCGGCGCCCGAGGCTACCGACGACGCGCCACTGATCAATCCGCAAGTGGTCGACAAACTCATCGACATGGGCAATTACCTACGCAGCCTGCCGAAATTTCAGGTAGATGCCCAGGTCTCGCGCGACACGGTCCTGGAGTCCGGGCAGAAGATCAAGACGGAGTCTGCCAACACCCTGAAAGTGGTCGGCCACGATCGTCTGTACGCGAAAAGCGAAGGCGACGTGCGCACCCGCGAGTTCTTCTACAACGGCAAAAAACTCACCCAGTATTCGCCGTACCTGAAGTACTACACCACCGTCGATGCCCCGGCCACCGTGGCGGAAACCCTGCACAGGGTCGAGAACTTCTACGGTGTGCAGGTGCCGATGGAGGATCTGTTTCTGTTCGGCAGCGATCAGGCACAGATCGATGCCTTGAAAGCTGCGTTGTACGTAGGCCCGTCGATCATCAAGGGCCAACTCTGCGACCACTTGGCGTTTCGCCAGGAAGGCATCGACTGGCAACTGTGGCTGACCCGCTCCGACAAACCCTTGCCGTGCAAACTGGTGATCACCACCACGGACGAAAAGAGCTATCCCGAGTACAGCGCGGTGTATCAGTGGAACCTCAAGCCAAACATCCCGGACACGTTGTTTACCTTCAAACCGGGCAAGGGCGATGTGGCGATTGCGTTTAAAAAAGCCAGCGATCAGGGAGGGCAGTGACATGAACAAGTCGATGACGTGGAGTCTGTTGTTGTCGCTGGCCGCCGCAACGCTGTTGACCACAGGTTATGTCGCCGAGGCCGACGCCCGGCCGCAACGTGCCCAAGGGCATGCCCGCGCCAACGTCAACCGCGCGCCAGCACCGAATGCGCAACGGGCGCAGCGAATCAACGCTCCGCAGCGCACCAACAATGTCGCCGCTGGCAATCGGGTCAATTCGGGCAATCGGGTCAATGCCGGCAATAACGTCGGCAACCGCACCTACGTCAATAACAGCAATCGCAACGTCAACCGTAACGTCAATATCGACAATCACCGCGATGTCGACATCGATGTCGACGGCCATGGCCGTTATGGCTACGACGATAACTACCATCCAATTGCGACGGCAGCAGCCGTGACGGCAACGGTCGCGGTGACGGCGGCGGTGGTTGGCTCGATTTTCACCCCGGCGCAAATGCCCAGCAGTTGCGTGCAGGTGATTCGCTACAACGTTGCCTACATGCAATGCGGCTCGACCTGGTACCAGCCGCAGTATCAGGGCAGTGATGTGACGTATGTGGTGGTCAATGCACCTTGAGCAGGGCTGAGGCTTTCAGGCTTTCGGCAACCTGGAGGTGCATTCAGGCTAGCTGATAAAAATGCTTGAGCCGGGTGGCGAAAGTCGTTCGAATGGCGCAACACCAACGCCCCTCAGCCAAACAACGAGCGCCAGACATGACCACAGGCCATCCGCAGATACCGGATCAAGAGCAATGGCAACCCTGGAGCCCGGACGACTTGGCGCGACGCCTGAGCACGGTCAATCGCCCGTGGTGTGTGGTCGGCGGCTGGGCGCTGGACTTATGGCACGGGACGCAAACCCGCGCCCACAGTGATCTGGAATTCACTGTGCTGCGGGGGGATTTCGTTTGTTTTCGTAAGGCGCTTTGGGGCCTGGAGTTCTATGCCGTGAAAGACGGCATGTTCCAGTTTCTGTGCGCTGATTGCCTGCCCGCAGAAGATGTTTTTCAGGTCTGGGCGTATGACCGTACTGCTCAGGCGTGGCGCGTGGACGTGATGATCGAGCCCGGAACCACGGATAACTGGGTCTATAAACGCGATCCGTCGATTGTCTACCCACGCGCCGAGATGGTGCTGCGCAGCGCCGACGGCATCCCGTATCTGCGACCGGCCGCCATCCTCTTGTTCAAGGCAAAACACACGCGCGGCAAAGATCAGATTGATTTCAGCCATTGCTTGCCTGATTTACCTGCAGTGGAGCGAGTCTGGCTGGTTCGTCACCTGATGTTGCTTCACCCGGACCATGATTGGCTCCGCCGTTTTTAGGTGTCCGTGGAGTCCGCCACATTCAAACTGCTTGGTGAGCTTTTGCCCGCGAGTCGCTACGCCCACTGACCGTGAAACGGACATCGCCCACATGAGTGGGCGATGTTTGAGAGCGCGCAGAATCTATTAGTCAATCCGTGGATGCTGTTGCGCCAACTCCTGGCGCTTGGCTTCCAGCGCGGCGATTTCGGCGTCGATGTCTTCGATTTTCTGCTCGATGTTGTCGTGGTGTTCTTGCAGCAGTTCCTTGGCTTCCTCAAGGTCCGAGGCCGCCGGTGCAGCGCCACGCAGGGGCTTGTTCGCGGTTTCCTTCATGGTCACGCCGGTGACCAGGCCGACCACGGCGATGACCATCAGGTAATACGCCGGCATGTACAGATCGTTGGTGCTTTCAACCAGCCAGGCAACCACGGTCGGCGTCAAACCCGCAATCAGCACCGAGACGTTGAAAGCTGCGGCCAATGCGCTGTAGCGAATGTGCGTGGGGAACATCGCAGGGAGCGTTGAGGCCATGACGCCGATAAAGAAATTCAGCAGCACCGCCAGCATCAGCAGGCCGGCGAAGATCAAACCGATCTTGCCGCTGTTGATCAGCATGAACGCCGGAATCGCCAGAATGAACAAACCGATGCTGCCGACGACGATGAAAGGCTTGCGGCCGATCTTGTCGCTGACGAAACCGATCAAGGGCTGCACGAACAGCATGCCGACCATGATCGCGATGATGATCAGCACACCACGGTTTTCGCTGTAGTGCAGGTTGTGCGACAGGTAGCTCGGCATATAGGTGAGCAGCATGTAGTAGGTGACGTTGGTCACGGCTACCACGCCGATGCAGGTCATCAGGCTGCGCCAGTGTTTGGTCGCGACTTCCTTGAACGACACTTTCGGGCCACGGGCCAGGCCTTCGCGGTCACCCTGTTCGAGTTTTTCGACGTGCTGCTGGAACGCCGGGGTTTCTTCCAGCGCATGGCGCAAGTAGAGGCCGATCATGCCCAGCGGCAGGGCGAGGAAGAACGGCAGGCGCCAGCCCCATTCTTCAAACTTGGCTTCGCCCAGCGTCGTCGAGATCAACACCACCACACCGGCACCGAATACGAAACCGGCAATCGAACCGAAGTCCAGCCAGCTGCCAAGGAAACCGCGTTTGCGATCCGGCGCGTATTCGGCAACGAAGATCGACGCCCCGGTGTATTCACCACCCACCGAGAACCCTTGGGCCATTTTCGCCAGCAACAACAGAATCGGCGCCCAGATGCCAATCGAGGCATAGGACGGGATCAGGCCGATGGCAAAGGTACTCAGCGACATGATCACGATGGTCGCGGCGAGGACTTTTTGTCGTCCGTACTTGTCGCCCAGCGCGCCAAAGAACAAGCCGCCCAGCGGCCGGATCAGGAAGGGCACGGAGAACGTCGCGAGCGCGGCGATCATCTGCGTGCCGGGGTCGGCGCCGGGGAAGAACACTTTGCCGAGCACATAGGCGACAAAGCCGTAGACACCAAAGTCGAACCATTCCATGGCATTGCCCAGTGCGGCGGCGGTGATCGCCTTGCGCATCTTGGCGTCGTCGACAATGGTGATGTCGTTCAGGCCGATCGGCTTGACGGTTTTTTTGCGTGATTTCATCCGGGTATTCTCTTTGCTGATCCATCTTGCCGCGTAAATGCCATCGATTTGATGGCGCGTGCTCTTTGGCTCAGATACATGAGGACACGAAATAATTCACTGCTCGGCGCTTTTTTTCGCCGCCCCTCTGTAGGAGCTGCCGAAGGCTGCGATCTTGATCGTTCCCATGCTCTGCGTGGGAATGCCGCCGGGGACGCTCTGCGTCCCACCATCAAGAGATCGCAGCCTTCGGCAGCTCCTACAGGTCTCAGTGTAGTGAAGGGCGAGGATTAGCTCGGCAATTGCAGATTATCCAGCACCCGATTGGCCGCCAGCTCCCCGAGCATGATCAGTTGCGCAATGCCCAGCAGCGTCCGGCGCTGCGACGCTGGCATGAGATGGGCGAAGTCATTGGCAATGGTTCTTGCGCTAGCGAGGGTTTCGCAGGCATCGACCAGCAGCTCCTCGTTTTTGAAGTCGGCGGTAACGGCGTACATCCTGCGGGGTTTACGAGGCGGTGGCGTGGAACCCGGCGGGCAGAGGTAGTGATCGAGGGCGCGGTCGGCAGCGTCGTTGAGTTTTTTCGAATCGAGGGATTCGTAGGGGGAGGTGAGATCGGATTCGGGCGGGTTAGGCGTTGGTTTTATCATTGTGAAGCGCCTTGAGAAAAATGGAGCCGTCAGCCATCGCTGCTAAACGAAGAGGTGGCGGCTGTACGCGGGTTAGCAGACCAGGCTCAAGGATCCCGGCGCATCGAAGTGCCCCACGCAAAGCCGCCATTACATATTGGCGGAACTCACGTGCCTTGATAATTGCCGAGCTGCTAAACCCGATCGCTGATTTGTCAGCGACCGGATCACAATAGAACCGGCCCCCAAGGCGCACAAGCCGGCGGATTCTGGCGTAGCTGTAGGCAATTACGCAAGGTTGCGTAGCCTGATTACATGTCTTGGCGTGTCTTTTAAACGTGGGTGTTTAAAAGCCAAGGATCGCGGTCTCCGGCATGGCCATAGACGGGTGGAAATACACCGTGATTTCTGCACGTTAAACAACAAAGCCGCGGTACTAGCGACGAAGCCCTACATACGATTGCCGCAGATCACTGGCCCAGCCATCCAGCACGACTTTGACGTCATCGGCCGTCAGCACTTGTTGGTTGTTTTCCAGTGCCACGCCGGTGCCCTTGCGCACCACTTCGGCGATCACTTCGCCGGTCGAACCGTCTTCGAACGACACCTCGGTGGCGACTTCACTGTCCTGATCGCGGATGCCGGCAGCGGTACTCACTCCGGCAGCCACTAACGTGACCGGCAACCATTCATAGAAGCGCAAGCCCTGAGTACTGGTGGCGACCTGAGTGATGGCGGGGCGTACGACCAACGTGTCCGGTCCCGGCTGATTGACCAGGTGCAAGACCTTGCCCAATTCCAGCCTGAGCGCCGCGTCGTAGTAGTCGGTGACGCCGGCGAGGGTGCTCAGCGGGATGCGCTCGGTCGGCTCGGCACTCGGGTAAAACTGGCTTGGCGCCAGGTACACCTGAGTGTAGCGAGCCCTCGCCAGGGCCGGGCTGACCCACGCCAGCAGCGGTTGACCGGATGGCGACTGACGCTCGCTCAACACGCTGTAGTCATGCAGAAACCCGGTGTGTTCGACCTTTTGATTGCTGCAGGCCGACAAACTCAGCGAGGCGCTACACAACACGGTCATCAGGCAATGGCTTCTCATCAACGCGCTGCCTGCTGCTTGGGTGTGCTGTGATCCGAGCACTCGATGTGCAACTGGCCGTGGCGCATGATCCATTCGACAAGGTCGGCGGCCGCGATGCTGTGCACGTACTCGACCCAATGCGCACTGGTCGGGCTGAATTGCTCGAAGTAGCGGCGCAGCACGATCCGGCTCTGATCGCCCGACACGCCCAGGCACGATTCCTGAAACACCACCGGCGTGTCGGGGCCGAGCGCGGCGGTGCGCTGGCTGAGGATCAAGGGACGGTTGCTGTGCTGTCCCTCGGTGCAATGGCTGTTGTTCAATACCTTCATGCGAACCCCCTCGATTGGAATGGCTGCAGAATGCGCGAGAGGTTTTGCCAGACGATGTCCGCTTGATGTCTGGCGTGCAGGAATGTTGCTCGATTGAAATAAATGACCCGGGCGGCGAAATGGCTTTAGATAGCCTCTTTTTGGTCCATGGATCCTGTAACCGTGAGCAGACTGTTGTTCGTCGACGATGACGTGGAAATTCTCGCGCTGCTGAAGAAGTTCTTTGTTCAGCACGGCTATGACGTCGACGTGGCGCCTCACGGCGAGGCCATGTGGGCGTCGATCGCCGAGCAGCGCCCGGACACGATCATTCTCGATCTGATGATGCCCGGCGAAGGCGGTTTGAGCCTGTGCCAGAAGGTGCGGGCGCAGATGGCCATTCCGATCATCATGCTCACCGCCATGGCCGAACTCAGCGACCGCATTGTCGGGCTAGAGCTGGGCGCAGACGATTACCTGACCAAACCGTTCGCCCCGCAAGAACTGCTCGCCCGGGTACGCGCCTTGCAGCGTCGCGCGGGCGAACAGCGAGCGGCGGTCGAGCCTTCGCGGCCGGTGATCGCCTTCGCCGGTTGGCATCTGGACATCACCTGCCGCGAATTGCGTTCACCGCAAAACGTGATGATTCCGCTGTCCGGCGGTGAGTTCGATTTGCTCGTGGTGTTTCTCGACCATCCGCAGCGCATCCTCACCCGTGAACAGTTGATCGACCTGACCCACGGCCAGGGCCACGACGCGTTTGATCGCAGCATCGATGTGCAGGTCAGCCGCTTGCGCCGCAAGATCGAACCGGACAGCAAGCGCCCGGACCTGATTCGTACCGTGCGCAACGGCGGCTATATGTTCACAGCCAAGGTCACGCGCTCGTGATTCGCCGACTGTTACCGGGCGATACCCTCAGCCGCCGGATTGCCCTGACCATCGTCGCAGCGATGCTCGCCTCACTGGCGCTGAACGCGCTGTTCGTGCAGGTCGCCGGCATCTGGGCGCGCCCGCCCATTGAACGCACGGGCCTGCTTGAGCAGATTGCCGCGACCTCGCGGGTGATCGAGGCGGCGCCGGTCAGCCTGCGCCCGCAACTGGCGGACGCGGCGAGTAGCGCCATGCTGCAAGTGTCGTGGAAAGCGCAGCGCGCCGATTTCGATCTGCCCAATGACGGCGTTCGCGTCGAAGCGAGCCGGGTGCCGGTGCTGCAACAACTGCTCGGCGGCGATCGCAAGATCGAAGCCTTCAACCCTGACGACTGGCCGCGCAACAATCCCCGTGCGCATTACGCCGCGCTGGTGCAACTGGCGGACGGCAGTTGGTTGTCCTTTATTCCGCCTGAACGCAGCTGGGGTCTGGAGTTGGGCACGCGGATCGCAATCATCATCGCCCTGGGCCTGATCGCGACCTTTTTGGTCGCCTGGATCGCCACCCGGCAACTGGCCAATCCGTTGCAACGTTTCTCCCGTGCAGCGCGGCGATTCGGCACGGACCTGCGGGCGCCACCGATCAAGATCGAAGGGCCCCACGAAATTCGCCAGGCCATCGTCGCGTTCAACACCATGCAGGCGCAGATTCAGCACTTTATTGCCGAGCGCACCCACATGCTTGCGTCGATCTCGCATGATTTGCGCGCACCACTGACGCGCATGCGCCTGCGCAGCGAATTCATGGAAGACCTCGATCACCAGCGCAAGCTGATTCGCGATGTCGAAGAAATGCAGTCGATGATCAACGCGGCACTGGCGTTCTTTCGAGAAGACACGCACCGCGAGCCAAGCACCGCGTTCGACCTGTCGGAGCTGCTGCAAACCATCATTGATGACTATCGAGATCAGCAGATTGAGGTCGATTTCAGCGGCCCGGCGCATCTGGTGTACGACGGCCGACCGCTGGGCATCAAACGGGTGATCGTCAATCTGCTGGAGAACGCGGTGAAGTACGCACAGCAGCCGCGAATTGCGTTGCGCGCTGATGAGTATTCGATTTGCATTGAAGTCAGCGACACCGGCCCCGGTATACCCGAGGCCGCGCTGGAGCAGGTATTCGATCCGTTCTTTCGCCTGGAAGCTTCGCGTAACCGCGACACCGGCGGCGTTGGCCTAGGGCTGTCGGCGGCGCGCGCGATCGTGCGTGAACAGGGGGGCGAGCTGACGCTGAGCAACCGTCACGGCGCAGGGTTGTTGGCGCGCGTCGAGCTGCCGCAATAACGAAAGGGTTGCGAATATCCTGAAACACTTTGAAACATTCGTGCGTCGCGGGCGGTCAACAGCTCACATCCCGCACAAGAAGCGTCCATGAAAACCCCGCGTCCCTCCGCCCGACTTGAACCGCTGTCGCAACTGCGCAATCTGAAAATGGCCCGCTCGGCGCACGCTTATGTGCGCGGCAGCACCGTGCAATTTTACGAGTGGCTACACAGCCAACCGGGCCGCAGCCTACCCAAAGGCCCGGCGGTGTGGATCTGCGGCGATTGCCATGCCGGCAATCTCGGCCCGACCGGGGATCTCAAAGGGCAGATCGACATTCATATTCGCGACCTCGACCAGACCGTCATCGGCAACCCGGCGCATGATCTGGTGCGCTTGGCACTGTCGCTGGCCACGGCGGCGCGGGGCTCGGACCTGCCCGGCGTGGCGACCGCACGCATGCTCGAAGAAATGATGCGTGGCTACGAGCAAGCCTTTGTCGGTGATCTGGATGAAGACCCGCCACGGCCGGCGCAAGTCAAAGCCGGCATGCGCAGTGCCGTGCAGCGCACCTGGAAGCATTTGGCCGAGGAGCGCATCGAAAGCACCAAACCGACCATTCCATTGGGCAAACAGTTCTGGGCGCTGTCGCGCGATGAACGCGCCGCATTGAAAACCCTCTGCGCGACGCCGGAAATCCATACGCTGGTGACGTCGTTGAAGGGCCGCTCGAAGGATGATCGGGTGAAAATGCTCGACTCGGCATATTGGGTAAAGGGCTGCAGTTCGTTGGGGCTCAAGCGGTATGCCGTGCTGCTGGGCGTGGGCAAGGGCGATGACGAGGAATATTGCCTGCTCGATATCAAGGAAGCCGTCGGTGCCGCCGCTCCCCGCGCCGCCCGAGCGGCCATGCCCCGCGACAACGGCAAACGCGTGGTCGAAGGCGCGCGGTTTTTATCGCCCGGGCTGGGCAATCGGATGCTGGCGACACGCATGCTTGATCACGGCTTTTTTGTCCGCGAACTGCTGCCGCAGGACATGAAGCTGGAACTGGATCAGTTAAGTCAGCGCGATGCGATGCTCGCGGCCGGCTATCTGGCGCGGGTCGTCGGCGTGGCACATGCGCGACAGATGGATCTGGCCACCCGATCCGAGTGGATGGCGGATTTGCAAACCTGTCGCTCGAAACGTCTGGACGCGCCTTCCTGGCTGTGGACCAGCGTCGTGCAACTGGTCGGCAATCATGAAAAGGGCTATCTGGAACATTGCCGGCGGTACGCGCTACAGCATTGACCGTCGCGTGGACTATTGGGCCAGTCCCGCCAAGGCAATGCCCAACGGCTGGGCCCCAACTGCCGTGGTGGCTTTCATTTCGCTGCGGTAGCCGTTTGGGCTGGTGCCCAAGTGTTTTTGGAACGCGCGGCGCATGCGTTCCTCCCGGCCAAAACCCGCTGTTTCGGCAATGCGCTTGATCGGCTCGCTAGTGGTTTTGAGTAACCGAGTGGCCGTTTCCAGACGCAGGTTCTCCACCGCTTGCGCCGGTGTTTCGCCAGTGGCGGCAACGTAGGCGCGGGCAAAATGGCGCGGGCTCATGCCGAACTGTTCAGCCAGTCGCTCAACGCGCAGGTCACCGTTCAGATTCGCCGCAATCCACGCATGCAACCGCGCCAAACGCACGTCCGGATCGGTGCGCAAGGCGTTGGACTGGGCGTTAAGCGAAGCGCTCAGTTGCGGCTGCTCCGCGCCGCGCCAGAGGAACACCGTGAAATACCGCGCCAGCGTCAGCGCCGCTTGCGCGCCAAGGTCTTGCTCGACCAGCCCCAGCGCCAGATCAATCCCGGCGGTTGCGCCGCCGCATGTCCACAGATTGCCGTCGTGCAGGTACAGCGCCTCGGTCTGGCAATGTACCGCCGGGTAGCGCACCTGCAATTCGGCGGCGAATTTCCAGTGCGTCACCACTTGCCGACCATCGAGTAACCCGGCAGCCGCCAAGGCAAAGGCACCCGTACCGATCGAACAGAGCCGGCGGATCTGCGTTGATCGCGCACGCAGCCAGTCACAGGCCTGTTCGTCAGCTTCCAGCGCGGCCATTCCCGGGCCACCGGCGACGATCAACGTGTCGATCTGCGGGGCCATCTGATCGATCTGTGCAAGTGAGCAGGTCGCGACGCTGATACCCGAAATCGACAAGACCTCGCCACCCTGCGGCGACGCCATCAGCAAGCGATAGGGCGGTTGACTGCTGAAAGCGCCGCCCAACACACGCGGTATCGCCGCGAAGACCTCCAACGGCCCGGCCGCATTCAGCAACAACAGATCATCGAAGGCCAACACCACGACGGTGCGGACCGGCTGCGGCGGGGTGTCCGCCATGGCAGCAAAGGAGGGGTGTTTGGCATGGAGCGGCACGGCGGGCCTCGACATACTGAATTCAACGCAAAAAACGAGGCCACGACAATGCCGGTAAAACCCGCGACTGCCAAGTATTCACTCACCCGTCATCTCGGCCAGTGCCTGCAAGCACTGTGGTGCTGCGCGACTTTGTTGTTGGCGGTGCCGGCGGCCGAGGCAGCGTTGAAAGTCGGTGACCAAAGCGGTTTGACCCAAGCGTTGCTGAAGGCATCGGGGCAAGACCAAGGCATCACCTATGCATTGTCGTGGCATCCGTTTCTGGCCGGCACGACCTTGCTCGAAGCGCTGAGCGCCGGGGCGATCGATGCCGGTGTCGTCGGCAATGCGCCCCCGGTGTTCGCTCAGGCGGGAGGCTATGACGTGCGCATCGTCGGAGTGGCCAGCGGCGCGCAAAACAACAATGCGCTGCTGGTGCCGCAAGGTTCGACCGTTACGCAAGTCGCCGACCTCAAGGGCCAACGCATTGCCGTGGCCAAGGGCAGCAGCGGCCACTATTTGCTGCTGGCGGCGCTGCATCAAGCAGGCCTGACGCCACGCGATGTCAGCATCGCCTATGTCAGCCCGGTGGATGCGCAAAATGCCTTCGCCAGCAGCAAACTCGAGGGTTGGGCGGTGTGGTATCCGTTTGTGGGCCAGGCCACGTCACGCGGCGCACGCGTTTTGGTGGATGGCAGTGCCTGGCCGGAAACCGGGCTGAATTTTACCGTCGCCAGCCTCAAGGCCCTGAATGATCCGCAGCGGGCAGCGCAACTGGGCGATCTGCTCGGCAGACTGGCCCGTGCCCAAGCGTGGGCTACTGCGCACCCGCAGGCGTGGGCCGAAGTGTTCGCGCAAACCACCCGACTCCCCGTGGCGCTGGTGCAAGAGATGCTTGCGCAACAGGACCTGCATTACGTGCCGATCGAATCATCGGTGATCCATTCGCAGCAGCAATTGGCCGATATGTTCGCCAGCGAACGGCTGATTCCACGCCCGTTGCAGGTCGAGCAGATCTTCGACGACCGTTTCAACAGCGCCTTGCCCACGCCTTAACAATCCTTTCTGTTCACCGTGCCGCTTTGCTGGCGGCCGGGACTCACACGCCTGGAGAAAAGCCATGCCTAACCTCGAAACCACCACCCTCAAGCGTCGCAAAACCGGCCTGATCGCTGTCGATCATGCCCGCAGCGCTGGCGGCTACACGCTGTTCGCCCCGCAAACGGCGCAGGGCAATGTGTTCCTCATCGACCTCGATGGCGAGGTCGTCCATCGCTGGAAACTGCCGCAACGCCCTGGCCGCGACGCGGTGATCCTGCCCAACGGCAACCTCGGTTACAACGGCAACCATCCGGATTCACCGGACCTGTTTCCGGGCTGGTCGGTGTGGCACGGCGGCGCGTTCAGCGAAGTGACACCGCAAGGCGAAGTGGTCTGGGAACACACGGATCTGCTGCATCACCACGATGCGCAATGGCTCGACAACGGCCATCTGCTCTACACCACCGCCGAGCCTTTAAGTGCAGAGCTGGCCCGGCGCGTGGTCGGCGGCATTCCCGGCAGCGAAGCACCGGGCGGGGTGATTTATGCCGACGTGGTCAAGGAAGTCGATCGCCAGGGCAACGTAGTCTGGGAGTGGCGCAGCTGGGAACACCTGCGCCCTGAGGATTACCCGTTGCACGAATGCTTTGAACGTCACCACTGGCCGATGACCAATGCGGTGACGCCCGGTCGCGACGGCAAAGTGATCCTCAGCCTGCGCAGCGTTTCGTCGGTGATTGCCGTGCAACGCGGCAGTGGCGAAGTGTTGTGGCGTCTCGGCCACGATCTGGTCGCGCAGCAACATTGCCCGAGTGAACTGGAAAACGGCAACGTACTGGTATTCGACAACGGCATCTTCCGTCCGCACGTGAGCATGCCGCACTCGCGCATCCTCGAAATCAACCCGTCGACGCAGCGTATTGAATGGCAATACGCCGATACGCCGGGCTACGCCTTTTTCACCCCGTTCATGGGCGGTGCGCAGCGTTTGCACAACGGCAATACGCTGATCACCGAGGCCAACTTCGGTCGCTTGTTCGAAGTTACTCAGGCCGGTGAAGTGGTCTGGGAATACGTCAATCCGCACTTCGCGACCTATCCCGATGCGGCCTCGCAACGTTATCTGCCGGGCGCCAACAACGCGATATTCCGTGCCCACCGTTATCAGCGCGCAGACCTGCCATGGCTGCGTGACTGAACACCTTCACATCCACCGCAACGATCACGCTCACGCACGCCACGCGCAGCGAAGTATCGACTCCTCTCGAAGAGCGGCTCATCGCCGCTCCAGGAACCACCGATGAATCTTCTTTTTTCGCGCAACGTTTCAGCTGGCGCCCTGGGTTTGTGCTCGTTAATGCCGTTACAGCCCGCCACGGCCAGCGATTTACCCAACAACAATGATGTGCTGCAAACGGTCACGGTCGAATCCCGGCGCCGTAGCGAAGACGCTCAGCAAGTGCCCACGGCCATGAGCGTGTTGGGCGCGCAGACGCTGGAGGAGCAACGCCTGTATCGCTTGCAGGATTTGCAGCAGGCGATGCCCAGCGTCAACGTCGCGTTCATGCACGCCCGGCAATCGAGCCTGTCGATTCGTGGCCTGGGCAACAACCCGGCCAGCGATGGTCTGGAAGGCAGCGCCGGGATTTATCTGGACAACGTCTATCTCGGACGTCCCGGTATGGCGGTGTTCGACTTGCTTGATGTCGAGCAGATCGAACTGCTGCGCGGCCCGCAAGGCACCTTGTTTGGCAAGAACACCACGGCCGGCGTGTTGAACATCACCACACGTCGTCCGTCATCGACGCCGCAAGGCAGCTTCGCCAGCTCAATGGGCGAGGATGGTTATTCGCAAAACCAGGCGAGTTTTTCCGGCCCGCTCAATGACTCACTCAGCGGACGCATCGCCGCGTACAAAACCTACGAAAATGGCTACGTGAAAAACCAGTTCGACGACCATACCCTCGGCGGTGGCGTGCGGCAGGGCGTGCGTGGGCAACTGCTGTTCCAGCCCAACGACGATTTCAATGTGCGTTGGCTGGCCGATTATCACGAGGAAGATTCCAGTGCGGGCACACGCTCGTTGTTCAGCACCGGGCCGACCATCAATGGCGTCAACCGTTATCAACAACGTGCCGCGGCGGTTGGCGCGACGTTGGTGGACGGGCGCCGGGTCAATCTCGACGCCGATCAGAACGTCACGGTGTTTCAGGGCGGCACCTCGCTGGAGGCGAACTGGAACCTGCCCGGCGACTTCACGCTGACGTCGATCAGCGCTTATCGCTGGTGGGATTTCACGCCGCGTAACGATGATGAGCTGAACGTCGACGTGATGGACAACGTCGGCCAATCGGCGCGCGACAAGCAATATTCACAGGAGATACGCCTGGCTTCGCCGGTCGGCGAACACTTCGACTACGTGTTGGGCGCGTATTACTTCCGTCAGGAGATGAGCAACAAGGTTTTCACCGACTACGGGCCGTTGGCCGATACCTGGAACGGTACCCCGCAAGGCGCGCTGAACAATGTCACCAGCATTGGCCATGGCGATGTCGACACCGACAGCTTTGCCACATTCGCCCAAGGCACCTGGCACCTGACGCCGCAAGTGGATTTCAGCCTCGGTGTGCGCGGTACCTATGAGCGCAAACTCGCCCAGGTCACGCGTAACGCACCGGTCGGTGGTGTCGCCGTCAGCGGTGCGGCAGCTGCCGCCAGGGCAGGGCGGTTGGGGGCGTATGATTCCGGCGACTTGAGCCTCTACAGCTTCAGCCCTTCGGCGCTGGCAAGCCTGGCCTGGCACGTCAGCGATCAGGTGCTGGCGTATGCCTCGTTGTCTCATGGCGAGAAGTCCGGCGGGGTCAATCTCAGCGTGGCGAGCGCGCCGGTGGCGGGGGCTGACTCACTGTTGATCGGCAGCGAGCGGGCCAACGACGCCGAACTGGGCATCAAGACCACGCTGCTCGATCAGCGCCTGCTGCTCAATGCCAATCTGTTCTGGACCGTGGTCAACGGCTATCAGACCAATGCCTACGACGACGTCAACCTCACCAGTTACCTGACCAACGCCGGCACCGTGCGCAGCCGTGGCGTGGAAGTCGACAGCAGTTGGCGGCCGATCTCGGGGCTGACGATCAACCTCAACGGCGCCTTCAACGACGTGCGCTATGTGTCTTACGACGATGCCCCATGCCCGGCTGAAGTCGCCTTGCGTCCCGGCGCCCCAGCCGCCTGCGACCTGAGTGGCCACGCAGTGGTGGGCGCGTCGAAATGGGTCTTCAACAGCAACGCCAGTTATCAATGGAGTCTGCACAATGGCCTGTAACCCTACGTCAACGGCAGCTACGCGTGGCGCTCCCATGCGGTCGGCACTGTCGATGATTCCCGCGACGCGCAATTGCCCGGCTACGGACTGGTGAACCTGTCCAGCGGCGTGCGCGGCGATTGGGGCAAGGGCCAGTGGGACGTGTCGTTGTGGTTGAAAAACGCCTTCGACAAGACCTACTACACGACCCTGTGGAATTCCCCGAACGGCGCCTACACCGGGGTGCTGGGCACACCGCGAACACTGGGCATGACGGCGCGCTACGATTTTTGACCGATGTTTTATAAGTTGCCGACGCCGCCATCGACCAGCAATTCGCTGCCCACCACATAAGTCGACTCGTCAGAGGCCAGATACACCGCCGCTTTAGCCAACTCCCATGGCGTGCCCAAACGCCCGATGGGCACCAGTTGGCGGATCCGCTCGCGCAGGGCTTGCTGTTCGGCGGCGGGCAACCCGAGTTTGTCCAGCGCCGCCGTTTCTGTCGGTCCGGGGCTGAGTCCGTTGACGCGGATGCCGCGTTCGACAAACTCGCCGGATAAAGTCCGCGCCAGGGACAGCAAACCGGCCTTGCTCGCAGCATAAGCACTGCTCTGAGCGAGGCCGATCCGCGCACTGACCGAACCGCAGAGGATCACCGAAGAAGGATTGGCCAGCAGCGGCAACAGCGCCTGAATCAGGAAGAACGGGCCCTTGAGATTGGTTTGCATGAGCTGGTCCCAGGTCGCCTCGTCCCAATCGGCGAGGGCGCGGTGGGTGACGTCGCCGGCGTTGATGAACAGCACATCAAGGCGCGGCCACTTCCCGCCAATCTGGCGGGCCAATGCCTGTTGACCGGCGGTGTCGCCGGCATCACTTTGAATCGCCAGAACCTGTGCGCCGAACGCTTGCCTGACTGCTTCAAGGGCTTCGGCGCTGCGGCCGGTGACTGCAACCGTGGCACCTTCCTCGATAAATTGACGGGCTGTTTCCAGACCAATACCCGCCGTACCGCCGGTGATCAGAGCGAATTTGTTTTTCAGTCGCGACATGTCATGACTCCCTGTAATGAGCTGGAGAGGCCATTCTCAGAGCGTTAGTATCCTTTGACCAGTAGGCACCTTTTGCATACCAAGGGACGGATTTGATCCTCATGAACAATGACGCGGTACAGCCGATAGCATTGCCAGCCTGTCCGATGGTGGACTTCGTCAACCTGATTTCCGGCAAGTGGGCCGTGCCGATCATTTATCGGCTGATCGTCATCGACGGCCCGGTGCGCTTTAGTGAGTTGCAGCGCGCGGTTGCGCCCATCACGCAGAAAGAATTGACCCGGCAATTGCGCCTGTTCGAGCAGCGCGGGCTGGTCACGCGCACGGTGTACGCGCAGGTGCCGCCACGGGTCGAATATCAAATCACTGCGCTGGGAAAAACCTTGCGCCACACGCTCGATTCGCTGGCCGAATGGATGCGCGTGAACGCTGAACAGCTGCGAAATCCGCCGATCACCGAACCTTGAAAGCGCATTGACTGCATCGCTGAAGTTGCTCGTGTGAAATTTATTCTGTAGATTTTCATGAAATTATAAAAAGATAATTTCACGAGGTCGCGAATGTTTCAGCAGTCCAGCCAGCACGTCGACAGTTATTACGCCCACAGTTGCGCCGATATTCTGCGCCAGCGACCGGCGCTGGAGGGCGAGCAACACACCGACGTGGTGATCATCGGCGCCGGTTTCAGCGGTTTGCATACCGCGTTGCGACTGGCGCTGGCCGGCAAACGCGTGACCTTGCTGGAGGCCAGCCGTGTAGCGTGGGCGGCCTCGGGGCGTAACGGCGGGCAAGCGATTCTCGGCTGGTCATGTGACATGCCGCCACTGGAAGCCGCGCTGGGACATGAACGCGCTAAACGCTTGTGGGACGGCATGCGCTGGGCTGCTCAGGAATTGCGTGAGTTACCGGGGCGTCACGGTTTCGACATTGATTATCGCCCAGGGCATTTGTGGACATCGGTGATGCCACGACGAGTCAGTCTGCTCACCGAATGGCAACACGAAGCCAGCCACAAGTGGGGCCACGATGCCTTGCAGTTCATCCCGCGCGAGGAGCTGCCGGCGTGGGTCGCCAGTGATCGCTATCAAGCCGGGCTGTACGACCCGGAAGGCGCGCACCTCAATCCGTTGAAACTCGCCTTGGGCCTGGCGGGCGCCATCGAGCGTGCCGGTGGGCATATCTATGAGCAGAGCAAGGCACTGAGTTATCAGGAGGAGGGCGCAGGCTTTCGCGTTCACACCGCGCGCGGATCAGTGCGTGCCGATGTGCTGGTGCTGGCCTGCAACGCCTATCTCGATGAACTCGACCCGCAACTGTCCGGCTGCATTCTGCCGGTGGGCACCTATCAAGTCGCCACCGCGCCGCTGGCACCTGATCTGGCCACCGCGTTGCTGCCGAGCAACGTCTGCGTAACCGACAACCAGTTCGTCCTCGATTACTTCCGCCGCACGCCGGACCACCGCTTGTTGTTTGGCGGTGGCTGCACCTACTTGGGCGGCATGCCGAAAGACATCGCCGCTGCGACCCGACCGTTTCTGCAGCGCGTGTTCCCGCAGCTAAAAGGCGTCGAGGTGGAATTCGCCTGGGGTGGGCACATCGACCTGACGCTCAAGCGCACACCGGACGTCGGCGGCGAAGGCAATCGTTACTGGCTGCAAGGCTATTCGGGCCACGGCGTATTGCCGACCCTGGCCGCCGCACGGGCGGTGTCTGCGGCCATTCTCGGCGACGGTGATGAATTGGCGTTGTACCAGGGCTTGAGCAATGGCCGCTTTCCCGGCGGCAAGCATTTCGCCGCACCGCTGGAGGCGATCGGCAAAGCCTGGTATCGCCTGCGCGACAGTATTTGATGAGGCTTTGACGATGAACAAGCAAGAAGAGATCGCCGCGCTGGCGATCCTCATCCACGACCTGCGCAAGCACAAGAAGTGGACCCTCAAGGAACTGGCCGACAAGATCGGCCGTTCGGTCGGTTTCCTCTCGCAGGTCGAGCGCGGCCTGTCGCGGCCGACGGTGGCGGACCTGACCGCGATCAGCGAAACCTTTGGCGTGCCGACCACCTATTTCTACAGTTTGCCCAAGCCCAAGGAGCTGCCGTGGGTGACGCGTCCGGACGAGCGCCGCACGTTGTATTACGCCAACGGCATCACCGACATTCTGGTGTCGCCGCAGATCCGCGCCTCGTTCTCCATGCTCGAAAGCCATCTCGAGGCTGGCGCGAGCAGCGGTGACCGCCACCTGACGGACAGCTCGGAGCAGGGCGGTTACGTGCTCGAAGGCGAACTGACGTTGTGGCTGGGCGATGACGAAGAACCCGCCACGCTCATGGCTGGCGACAGCTTTCAATTCGACAGCCACACCCGCTGCCGCTACGGCAACCTCACCGATCAGCTCACACGCGTGCTGTGGGTCTACACCTGATAACCATAAAGGATGAACACGATGGACGCTGTCTGCGCTGACCTGCTCGCTGAAGTACGGGCGTTTCGCCAACGCTATCCCGAGGTGCGTTATGTCGACCTGATATCCCTGGACATTCCCGGGCACTTTTATGGCAAGCGTTACCCGGTCGACATGCTTGAAAAAGTCGCCGCCGGCAGCGCACTGAAACTGCCGCAGAACTGCGTGTTGCTGGGCGTGCAGGGCGGCTTGTTCAACATCGGCGATTACTGCTTCAACGACGGCGACCCGGACGCCGTGCGCCGTTTGGTGCCAGGCACCTTGAAACCGGTGACCTGGGAAGCGCAGCCGTTGGGGCAGATGCTGATCACTTCGGACGGCACCGAAAAACCCATCGAATTCGAACCGCGAGAAGTGCTTGCACAGGTACTCAATCGCCTCGCACGCAAAGGCATTCATCCGGTGGTGGCGTTCGAACTGGAGTTTTACCTGTTCGATAAAAAACTGCGTGACGGTCTGCCGCAGTTCCCTCGCGATGAACTGAGCGACGACGCCGACGATCAACCGAACATGCACATCGAACGCCTGTCGCGTTTTGCCCCGGTGCTCGATGAAATGGTCGAGGCCACGCGAGCGCAGGGCATCGATGCCACCGTGATCACCGCCGAACTCGGCCCCGGTCAGTTCGAAATCAACTTCGGCCACCTCGACGACGGCTTACGCGCCGCCGACTGGGCGGCGTTGTTCTGCCGCAGCACGCGTGGCGTTGCGCTGAAACACGGCTATCGCGCCAGTTTCATGGCCAAGCCATATTTGCAGCATCCGGGCAGCGGCATGCACGTGCACGTCAGCCTCTACGATTCAGCGGGTAACAACCTGTTGGCGGCGAACGATCAGCAGCCACTCCGCCATGCGGTCGCGGGGTGCCTGGAACTGCTGCCACACAGCATGCCGATCTTCGCGCCGAACCAGAACGCCATGCGCCGCCTGGGCGGCACGGTTAACACGGCAACCAAAGCCAGTTGGGGTTTTGAGGATCGCGATGCATGCCTGCGCATTCCGGAATCGGACGCAAAAAACCTGCGCATCGAATATCGCCTCGCAGGCGCGGACGCCAATCCGTATCTGGTGTTGGCGGCAATTCTGGTGGGCCTGGAGCATGGGCTGGCATCGGGCAAGGAGCCGATTGCGCCGCTCAATGAAGACCGCAGCAGCGGCATTGATTTCCCCAAGGAAATGTTCGAGGCCGTGCGTGCGATGCAGCATCAGCCGCAGTTGCGCGAGGGCTTGGGCGCCGAGTTTGTCGATGTGTATTGCGAGAACAAACGTCAGGACCATCTGGCATTCATGCAGGAGATCAGTGCGCGGGAGTATCGCTGGTACTTGTGATGGCGGACATTGATGCGCGTAAGGTCATGCAAGGCTGTTTTCGGCCAGCAGCCTTTTTCATTTCACCGCATAGCGCAGCCGAGGCGGGAAGTGTTCCAATTACGCAATTTCCCGACGTTGATAGAAGGTAATCCGCAATGACCGATACGACCGATGACGCTTTCTACGATCGCGCCGACGCCCACATCAGCCTGTCGAACGAGCAGCTAAAAGTGTTCGAAAACCTCGGCAAAGTCAGCGCATCGATGATGTTTGGCACTACCCGGTTCAATGCCTGGGTGAGCGCGCGCAGCTTCAAGTCGGGCGAAGAAATGGCGCAAGCGCGCGAGGCGATGCTGAAGTACTTTTGTGAGCAGTACCGAATGATGCTCGAGGATAACCTTGACGACCATATCAACAATTTCAGCCAGTACATGACTGTGAAAGATGCCTGACTGACCGGGCCTGGACTGCTTTGACTAACTCAATAAAGGACTATCTGTATGGCCGTCCGGGTGTTGAAAGCGGCGAAGCGTATCCATTGGGTATGGCCGTTTGGGTCGAAAGCCGCCATTCAGGCTGCAACAAATCCAAGCGATTACTACAGATCGGCGCTAGGTACTACAGTTGAATCGCCCCACGCGCAGTCAACTGACCGAGAACCGTGCAGCTTCGTCGAGTGCAGCCATCAGCTCCATCCGATTTGCAATTAACTTAAGCCGGTCCGACCCAGAAAGATATTTACCAGGTGTGGGCAAAGCAGACGCTGTGGCCTCGCGCCAGCGTGAATACAAAACGCCGGTAGTGGCGAAATCTGCTACTTGCGCCTTGCGCAGAAATGCCAGGTCGATCTGTTTAGCGATAATGGGATTGACTTTGGAGTAAGCAAACCGCGAAGACGGGTGGTTAGCCACTGCTACAGGCACGTCACCCGCTAGCGCAGTAATTCGCTTACCGTTTCGCTTGCTGAAGCAGACGATCAACTCTGGTGCTAAAACCTCCAAGACTTCAGTAAACGTTCGCTTGCCGTTCTCCCAAGCTGCGTCCGACGGCTTTTCGCGAATGCTGGGTAAAAACTCCTGGATGAAGTTGTAATAGGCAATGCGATGCCAAAAATCACTCCTGTCTGCGCTGGAGAAGTGCTTTCGGGCATTCAAGATAGAAGCCATTATTTTAGTGAAATGTGCATGTTTACGAAGCTTGGCTGTGGCTTGAGGATGTTTCTGGCCCAAGGCCAGAGCCTTCAATACTTCGGGTGTGACTGTCGGGCGCTCATGTTCTTTGGCCCCGTAGTGAGATTCGCAGACAACGAGAATGCGTAACCCGTGAATGCCGCGCTCGTAGTGCGCCCCCACCCATGGTGCAAAACGGACCGTACTTTTGCTCATTTCCATCCTTGGTTTGTTTGTTCGGGTCAAGATTTTGGCCCAAGCGTAATCACACTGTCAGTTTAATAAAATAGCGATTGGGTTTGAAACTAGGGCAGTTACCGACCCGCGCCTGTTTCTTTAGAAATACTGAATGGCTTGTTTTGCCCCACCCACACTCTTGGTTTTTCAAACGCCAACTGGTAGCGTGCGCGGCCTCGCTGTATTGCCCGATCCCTTTCGTCATCCGTTGCCTGCCCAAGGCACACGCACACGAGTACCCGCTGCCCCACTTGAGGGCGCCGACGCAGGATGCATCGGGCGATGCACAGTCATTCGCAAATGGAGTTCACAATGACGCAAAACAGCACCGTGCTGTCCGGTATTGCGCTGGATCAATTCATGGATCGTCTTGAGGTCGAGCATCAGGAACACGGTGCCGATTATCTGCTGGGCCAACTGCGCGCCCAGCCGCTCAAGGCTGTCTCGCTGGAGTCGATTGGCCGTCTTTACGTGCTTTGGGTCAACGCCGGTGATGCTGATGCGGCCAAGGCAGTACTGACCGACGATGGCCAGGCACTGATCGCGGCGACGCCGGGCGATGCGCGCAACGAACTCAAGGTCAATCTGCTGATTTTCCAACTGCGGCTCGGCAACTACCTCAAAGACGAGCAAGGCGTGCTGCTGGCGCTCGACACCCTGCAGCAATTGACCCACGAGTCGCTGCCGTTCGACGTTGAACAGTACCGGCGCTACCGCATTTTCGACGACCTGCAACACGCCACTTTCGACATCGCCGTCAAGGCCATCGAGGTGCGTCACAGCCTGGCCCTGATCAACCCTGATCGGCACGCTTTGCGCGCTTGGGACGATGCCGATCAACACAGGCGCCGGGCCCAGGTGCTGGCCGCCCATGAACGTGACGAAGCAGCGCGCGAAGCCGCACTGGCGGCGATTGATGCATTTCGCACGGCCGGCAACGATCAGGATATCGACGCTGACGACTGGCTATGGCTGGGCGATGCGCTGATCGAAATCGTGCCGTTGCGCCTGGCTCTGTTCGAACAACCGGTGATGCAGTTGACCGCCGATTTGTCGCTGCCTCAGCGCCGGGAATGGGAAGTGCGCCTGGCGCGTCTCGCCGCCCGTTCACTGAAGGCCCAGGGCGACCTCGCGGGTGCATTGAAAGTCTGTGACGTGGCGACCCTGAGCCTGGATTCGGGCGGCGCTGACAACTTCGTCGATTACCATTTGCCGTGGTTGCTGGAGAACGGCCAGGTCGACGAGGCGGGGCAACGTGCCTTCGAGGAAATCTATGAAGTGCGCGCTCACATGTGGCCGGGCACGGCCTATTGGGTCAACGAACGTCTGCTCAATGCTGCAGACGCGTCCGTGTGGTGGCCGCTGTGTGTAATGCGTGCCTGTGACGATCAAGCGGTGCTGGAACGGTTCCTTTCCGGCTTGCCATGGCGAGATGAGTCGACGCCGTCTCAAGGGGCGCTGCTCGATGCACTGCAGGCCGCGCGCGATGACCTGGAGCAAATCGACAACGTCTTCGCCCAGGCTCTGGCGGAGGCGCGACGTCGCGCGCCGGATCATCCGTGGATCAACCGCCTGGTGGCGGTGCGTGAAGGCCAGGCCGGGCGCATCGACGCCAACACCCAACTGGCAATGCTGCGTGAAGCCGTCTCGGCCGGCAACCTGCAGGACAATCGCAGCAACTTCGCCTTGTTCAGTGCCCATGCCAGTGTGTTTGGGATCGCTGATGCCCTGCGCCAACCCTTGCCGCCATTGGCCAGCGGTATGTACTACTACCAGTTTGCGACCAACCTTTCGGGACTGGTCGAAACCCATGTCGAGCCGCTCTCGGAAGAGCAAGCCGAACCGATCTGGTGGCAGTTGCGCGAAGTACAGAAGGTTGCCTACGAACACGGCCAGGCCCGTATGGAGCAATGCATCACCAGCGGCCGCGGTCACCGTTTTGACGCCTGCGCACACCTGTACTCAATGCTGTGCGCCAACCTGGCGTTCAATTACCGCTGCTACAACGACAAGCTCATGGGCCGGGCCCTTGAATTGCATGCTCGCGGCATCGCCGCCAGCCCGTTCGCCGAACACTATCAGGGCATCCTGGAAAATCGCATCAAGATAAAGGACGACCAAGGCATCGCCGAAGCGGCCGAACAGCTCTGGCACTACGCAGCCGACCATGGTTACAGCCGCCACGACCCGGAAGAATATATCCAGGACGTTACCCGCGCGCTGTACCGACTGGACCGTGAACGCGAGATTCTGATCTGGCTGGAACGTCTTCTCAAATGGCAGGAAGAGTGCGAAATCAGCGACAAGGAGCTGGAATACTCGCCGCTGTTCGCACGCATGAAAATCGCCATGTACCTCTCCTACACGCTGCCGGAAGCAGCCACCAGCCTGTGGCTGCGTTACGCGCCGATCATCGACGAAAGCGCCGAACCGTCCCTGCTGGGCTGCGCCGGTGATGTGCTCAAGGGGCTCGGCCGCAACGAAGAAGCCGTGGCCTATTACCATCGCTCGATCCTGCGCAGTGATCCGAACAACCCGGTTGATCAGGGCAACAATGAGCTGTTCCACCAGTGGATCGCCGAATTGCAGGCGTCTGCAAAACCGGCCGCCAAGGCCTGGTGGCAGATATGGAAGTAACGGTGGACGGAGCCTCGCCACCGCGCCAGTCCGGTTACGCCCCGCGCAACGCACTCAATGCCGATCAACTCAAACGCGGCATTGCTGAGCGCAGCCATGCTCGCGGCGATGCGCCAGAAATCAGCAAATGGTTGCTCAACCATTTCTACCGTCATCTGGTCGGCAACTTCGAACCTGCGCGGCGGATCACCACGCGGGTAGAGGCGGCCGAGGCATTGGGCAGCGAGCCGCCAGCCTGGGTGGAAAGGCATTTGCACGACGCCGGCAAAGCGTCGCAGCAGACGCTGGCGCCGCTGGTCTGGGTCGATCCGCAGCAGGCGCCACTGCTGGCCGAGGAAGCGTTGCTGGTGGAGTTTCTGACCTCACGCCAGGGCACGGCGCTGGCCGACAAGCTTGAACGCATCAATTGCCCACAAGCGCTGGCGCTGTGGCAAAAGGAACACGCGCAGATGGCGGCGCGGGTCGAGCAGGGCTGGTGTAAGAGCCGTCCCGAAGCCTTGCTTGTGCGGCTGACCACTGCTGAGCACGTCTTGCACGAACTGCGTCCCGAAAGTGATTGCCTGCGCGCGGAAATGGCCTTTGAAAGTTATGTGATGCGCCACTGCCTGGGCCAGTTCGCTGATCGCCGCGCCTTGACCGGCGGTTACGGCGAGCGCTATGCCGAAGCGGTGGAGCAGCAGCGCATGCGCGTGTTCAGTTTTCGCGATGCCCAGGGCCAACCCCACATCACCATCAGCCTGATCGTCCAGGCCGACGGCACCTTGACGGTCGAGCAGGTCAAAGGCAAACAGAACCGGCCACCGGTTGAACGCTACTACCAAGACCTGCTGCAGTGCCTGAACGCCTTGCACACCGACCAGCAAACGCCCGCCGACTGCATCGCCATCGGTATCGTGCGCACTGAAGCCGGTTGGCTGCGCATCGAAGACGTCAGCGACCCGACCGCGCAGACTCGTCTGGTGGCGCGGTATCCGCAATTGTACGAGCGCCTTGATGCGCCGTCGGCGATGGTCGAATGGCTGGTGGCCGGGCGACAGCCGCAGCAATTTTTGCAGGTTGCCCCGCAAGCGGTGTCGGTCAAATACGCCATCCGACATATTTTCAGCAAGCGCATTGAGCGTCAGGCCAGTGAGCCGCTGTGCCTGACCGAAGGCGTGCCGTGGCCGGACATGGCGCCGGCCACGGCCGAGGAAATCCAGACCTGGCAGGCTCGGGCAAGGTGAGGGGAACGGCATGTTTTTATTGATTGCAGTGGTTGTTTCAGTCTGGTTGTTGTGGCAAGCATTCAAGCCCCGCCGTGCGCCGTTGTTCAGCCCACGCAAGCACTGGTCGCTGCTGCTGGCCAAACCTATGGCCGATGCGATGGGCGTCGAGGGTTTCTATTCGCCGGCGTGTGATCACTTCAACGAGCAGGCGCAGAAGATCCTGCGGGCAGCGTTGCTGCACCAGGGCGGGATACGCAGCCATTGCGATGACGAGGCGGTGCGGGCGCATTTCAGTGCAACCCTTGAGCGGCAATGGTTCAGCCTCGACCTGCAAGCGCTGAAAGCCGACGATGAGCCGCGCGCGGCCATGGCCTTTGCTTGTGTGCGGGTGGCGTTTCTAGTCCGTTGCGCACTGTTGATGCACTGGCTCGAACCCGGTGTCGCCTGGCGTGTGTTGCTGCTCAATGCGCAGCGTGCGCAGGACTGTTTCGACAGTTGGGAAGATTTTGGCAAAGCCTATCAGCAGGGGCGCGAGCAGTGGGTGGCGGCATTTCGCGTCGACTCGCTGGGCGAGGCGTTCCACGAGCAGCATCTGCGCCAGTTGCTGACGCCCGGCAGCTGTGCCTGGAACGCTATCCCTTGGCATACGCCAGCGGCGTTGAGCCCGACGCCGGCAAGGTCGTTCAGCAAAATGCGTCAAGCGATTCGCTGAGGGCGAAAAGCCGTTCCATCGAGCACACACTTTTTCACAAAGACCTCCAAGCCACCGATCAATGGCAGAATCCCCTTACTTGAAAGTTTTGGAGATCACCATGCTTCGTGTGTTTGAACGAAGGCTCGACCCTTTTCCTCCTGACGAGGTACCGCCACCGCCCACCGGCCTGGCGCGGTTCCTCTGGGCTTGCACCCGTGGTGCGCGCGGTTACATCCTTGCGCTGGCGCTGCTCAGTGCCGCTGTATCGATTTATGAAGCGTGGCTGTTTTCCTTCCTCGGCCAAGTCGTCGATCTGCTCTCGACCTGGCAGGCCGGCGGCGAAGCGGCGGCGCAGGAGAGTCGGGTGTTGTGGGGTATGGGCATCGTCATGGTGCTCAGTGTCGGGCTGGTGGCGTTGCGCACGATGGTGCAACACCAGATTCTGGCGATTAACTTGCCGCTGCGCCTGCGTTGGGATTTCCATCGGCTGATGCTGCGGCAAAGCCTTTCGTTTTTCTCCGATGAGTTCTCCGGTCGGGTCACCACCAAAGTGATGCAGACGGCGCTGGCGGTGCGCGATGTGTTGTTCACGATGATCGAGATCCTGCCGGGGATCGGTGTGTATTTCATTGCGATCATCGCGTTGGCCGGCGGTTTTGCGCTGAAGCTGATGCTGCCGTTCCTCGCCTGGGTCATGCTGTTCGGCCTGGCCATGTGGTACTTCGTGCCGCGTCTGGGCAAAGTGGGGCAGGAGCAGGCCAATGCGCGGTCGATGATGACCGGGCGCATCTCCGATGCGTACACCAACATCACTACAGTGAAACTGTTCTCGCACTCCAATCGCGAAGCGCATTTCGCACGGGCGGCGATGGAAGATTTCAAGCTGACCGGTTTTCGCCAGATGCGTCTGGTCAGCCTGTTCGAGATCGTCAATCAGGCGTTAGTGGTTGCATTGATCATGTCGGCGGGCGGTTATGCGCTGTGGCTGTGGCATCAGGGTGAGGTCGGCGCCGGTGCGGTGGCGGCGATCACTGCCATGGCGTTGCGCATCAATGGCATGTCGAACTGGATCATGTGGCAGATGACCTCGCTGTTCGAAAGCATCGGCACTTTGCACGATGGTATGGCAACGCTGACCCAGGGCACCAAGGTGCAAGACGCGCCGGATGCCGGCGTACTGAAGACTTCCGGCGGCGCGGTGACTTTCGACAACGTCAGCTTCAACTACAACGGCGAACGTCAGGTGCTTGATGGCCTGAGCTTGAGTATCCGTCCGGGTGAAAAAATTGGCCTGGTGGGCCGTTCTGGCGCCGGCAAATCGACCTTGATCAACTTGTTGCTGCGCTTTTACGACATTGATCGCGGGGAGATTCGCATCGATGGCCAGAACATCGCGCACGTGACGCAAGACAGCTTGCGCAGCTGCATCGGCATGGTCACGCAGGATACTTCGCTGCTGCACCGTTCGATTCGCGACAACATTGCTTACGGCAGGCCCGATGCCACCGACGCGCAGATTCGCAGCGCGGCGGCCAGCGCCCAGGCCGATGAATTCATCAGTCAATTGAGTGATCGTCAGGGCCATACCGGCTACGACACGCTGGTCGGTGAACGCGGGATCAAGTTGTCGGGCGGCCAGCGTCAGCGTGTCGCGATTGCGCGAGTGATGCTCAAGAACGCGCCCATCCTGTTGCTCGACGAAGCCACCAGCGCGCTGGATTCGGAAGTCGAGGTGGCGATTCAGGAAAGCCTCGATGACATGATGCAAGGCAAGACCGTGATCGCGATTGCTCACCGCTTGTCGACGATTGCAGCGATGGACCGGCTGATCGTCATGGACGAAGGGCGCATCATCGAACAGGGCACCCACAGCGAACTGCTGGAACTGAACGGCGTGTATGCGCGGCTTTGGCAGCATCAGAGCGGCGGGTTCCTCGGCGAGGATCAGGGCGTGGTGGAGGCCTTGGATCAGGCCTGATGATCACGTACAAAAAAACCGGCCTTGCGCCGGTTTTTTTGTCGCCGAATGCGCGCTGCGCGCTCAGGGTGACTGCCAGGGCCCGCCATCCGCTACGGGCACCTCACCCAGATCATAAGGATTGATGCCTTCAAGACAGCCGACATTGAAAGCGAATTCATGCGGATTGCTGCTGCGGCGGTGATGGGTGTAGATGCCGCAGTTGCCGCAGAAAAAATGTTCGGCCACTCGCTGGCCAAAGCTGTATTTCAATAACGCCGACTCACCGCGGATCACCCTCAGGTCAGCCGCTGGTACCGCCGCGACGATCGCCCCTCGACGTTTGCAGAACGAACAGTCGCAGCGATGGGGCGTGGGCAGGCCGTCGGGCAAGTGAATCTCGAGGACGACGGCGCCGCAATGGCAGCGCGCGCGATGGTCACGCTGGATGAGCGTGTTACCGATCTGCTTGAGCATGACTGGGCCTCCGTCGACCTCGAGCGCTGTTTATCTGGCGCGACCGCGAGCACGATTGATCGCCAACAGGCAGAGGCCTACGAGCGTTGCTGCACCTGCAACCAGTAATGCAGAAGGTTGCATCGGCTGACGCGGGCCAGTACTGCTGAGCTGGTCAGGCATCGCCAGTCGCCGGGCTGCAGAGGTCGATTCGACAAGCGGCGGTAATGAGCTGACGCTTTGCGCCTGATACGGCAACTCCTCGATGCTCAGACGCAGACCATCGCTCAACTCCAGTGTCAGCGCGGTGATCGTGCCAACGATTCTGTCGGGGTAAACCGGTTCGCCGGCGGGATCGAGCTGGTCATACAAGAAATTCTGGCCTTCGAGCCAGCCGACTGCGGTCTGCAGTTCAGGGCCCAGGTAGTATTTTCCGTCGAGGAAAAAGCCGGGGAATTGAGGCGCGCGCTCTACGCTTTCAATGCAATAACGCTCACCCGGTTTCATACCGGTTGCAGGGGCAATCATGGTGAATTCCTCTGATGGTTTTGCGATAGAGAACTGAGATCACTCAGGGTTCCATGCAAAGGAGGAAAGGTAGCTGTCGGCCTGGCCACTCGAAATCGGGCGTCACCGACTTGGCGGCGTGCCATTCGTCCAGTGGCGGGCACTCGCGGTGGTGGAGAGTCTCTGACGTTCAAGCGCGGAATTTCCGTGCATCAGCAGGAGAGCCAGCATGGACATTGATGAGAAAGCGCCGGGCAACCAGTCTCAGCAGCAAGTCACGCGCACCACGGACAATGAGACCGGGCATGATCCGCGACGCGATGAAGCTGAGGTGCCGCTGCCGGCGGACGACGAGGCGTCGGTCGATGAAGACATGAGCGACGTGGACGCGGCCAACTCGGTCGCAAGCGAACATCCGCAGTAGAGATAATTGCAAGGCAATAAAAAACCCGGCATTTACGCCGGGTTTTTATTGCCTGCTATCCCCGCACATTCGGTCAGAGCGACGCTTTCACCTGCAGACCAAACACCAACGCATTGTCGATGTCCTGCCCGGAGAACGCGCCCGGCTCGATGATGTATTGCATGTTCGGGCGCAGGGTCAGCCACGGGGTGGCTTGATAACCGTAGCCCAGCTCGATCAATTGCTCAGCGCTGTCCAGGTTCGGGAACGCGGTGCCATTGTTCAGCGCAGCGTCTTGCAGCACATCGCGGCTGCGCGGGTTCGGCACGGCACGGCCGTAGCCCAAGGCGACGGTGTCACGCGGGCGACCTTCGAACGGTTTGTACAGAACCACGCCGGTGCCGTACCACTTGCTGAACGGCGAGGCCGCTTCGCTGGCCGCCGAGTATTGACCGAACGCGTGCAGGCTGCGGCCTTCGGACGACTCCGAGCGCCACACGGCTTGATCGACCAGCAGGTAATGACCGCCGCGACCGGACACTTCTTTGCTGCTGCCAATGCGTTTCACGTCGGAGCTGTCGTAGTAATAGCCGGCCTTGTATTCGCCCGGCAGCTCACCGGCGTGCTTGTACACCAGCTCGATCGGCACCACGGTGCCGGTAGTGTGTTTCGGGCCAAGATGCCAGGCTCGGCTGGAGTTGCCGTTACTTTCCGGGTCGACGTTGAACGCCGCCACGCGCAGCTGCCACGACGGCGACAGGTCATATTTGACCCGCACGCCCAAATGCGCGTTGGGATAGTTGGTCCAGCCGCTGCCGCCGGACATGTTCAGCGGGTGACCGCAGAAACCGGCGTTCATGAAGTTGCAGAGGATGCCGCTGTCGAGGCCGCCGAGGTCGTTGCCCATGGCCATGTAACCAAGCTTCACGTTGAGCGCAGGAGTGAACAGGCTGCGCTCGTAGCTCAATTCGGTCAGGCGCGTGTACAGGCCGCCGTAGTTTTCCTGGATCGGCAGACGGTTGCCGACGAGGTCTTCCGAGGCGCTGTTGCCGCGACGGTCGTTGATGGTCAACTGGACTTTGCCGGCGTTGTCGACGCCGTACAGTTTGCTCAGATCAAACTGCACGCCGAGCTTGATGTTCTGCGAGTAACGCGCCGAACGATGCAGGCCGCCGTCAGCGTTATAGGCGGTTTCGCCGCTGTAGTCGCCGGTGAACTTGACGCCTTCTTCGTCCATCTGGTGACGCAAGCCACCCCAGTCACCGGTGAGGGTGCTGCGGGTCAACAGATCGGAATCGTTGTCGGCCAGCGCGGGGAGGGCAGTGGTGCACGCGACGCCCAGCAACAGGCCTTTGAACAGGTCGGAACGGGAAAAACCAACAGCCGATAGCATGTAAATCTTCCTGCAGAAAACTTGAGCAATAGGGGAAAAGCAGCGCGGCACCCGAAGGTGCCGCGCTCAAAAAAAGCGTCCGCGTTTAACGTGGACGCTGGGGGTTACGGCAGAGCGTAAGCCATGACGTAGTCGCCACGATCGGTCGACTGACGCGCACCGCCGGCGGTGATGACGATGTACTGCTTGCCGGTTTTCGGCGAAACGTAAGTCATCGGTCCGCCCTGGCTGCCAACCGGCAGACGCGATTTCCAGACTTCTTCACCGTTGCCGCTGTTGAACGCGCGCAGGTAGAAGTCCTGGGTGCCGGCGATGAAGATCAAACCACCTTGGGTCGACAGGGTGCCGCCGAGGGTTGGCAGACCGATCTTGATCGGCAAGTGCATGCGGATGCCCAGTGGACCGGTGTCTTCAACGGTACCGACCGGAACCTGCCAGGCGACTTTCTGGGTCTTCATGTCGATCGCGGTCAGCGTGCCGAACGGCGGCGCCTGGCAAGGAATGCCGGCCACCGACAGGAAGCGGTTCTTGTTCACGGCGTACGGCGTGCCTTTCAGCGGAACGGCGCCCATACCAGTGTTCAGCGCTTCGCCACCGCCAGCCGCCTGGCCTTTGTTCTGCGACGGGATCATCTGAATCCACAGACCCAGGCGCATGTCGTTGACGAAGATGAAGCCGTGCACTGGGTCAGTCGAAATGCTGCCCCAGTTCATGCCGCCCAGCGAACCCGGGAAGCTCAGCGATTTGTCAGTGCCCGGCGCGGTGTACAGGCCGTCGTAGCGCATGCCTTTGAAGTCGATACGGCAGAGCAACTGGTCGTACGGCGTGGCGCCCCACATGTCCGATTCGGTCAAGTGCTGAGCACCGATTTCTGGCATGCCCACCGATTTCGGCTGGGTAGGGGAGTACGGTTCGTTCGGGATGTTCGCTGCTTTGACCGGGACTTCTTTAACGTCGGTCAGCGGTTTGCCGGTGGCACGGTCGAGCACGTAGATCTGCCCGGCCTTGGTGCCGATGACCACGGCCGGTACGGTTTTGCCGTCCTTGGTGAAGTCGATCAGGCTCGGCTGCATCGGCAGGTCGAAGTCCCAGAGATCGTTGTGCACGGTCTGGAACACCCAGCGTTCTGCGCCCGTGGTCGCGTCCAAAGCAAGGATCGAAGCACCGTAGGTGTGATCCAGTTTGCTGCGTTCGACACCATAGATGTCGGTCGACGAACTGCCCATCGGCAGGAATACCGTGTTGGTGGCCGGGTCATAAGACATCGGCGCCCAGCTGTTCGGTGTGCTGCGCACGTAGGTGCTGCCGTCGGCCGGAGCCTTTTTATCCTGCGGATTGCCCGGGTCGAACGCCCAGCGCATGGCGCCAGTGATCACGTCGAAACCACGGATCACGCCGCCCGGCATGTCTGCTTGCACGTTGTCAGCCACGCGACCGCCAACCACCACGGTGGTGCCAGCCATCAATGGCGCGGAGGACAACTGATAGTAACTGTCCGGCACATCACCCAGACCGGCCTTCAGATCCACTTGGCCGTTGTTGCCGAAACCCTGGCAGAACTCGCCGGTGTCCGCATCGACCGCGATCAGGCGCGCATCGATGGTGTTGGTCAGCAGACGGCGCTGGCAATTGGCTGCCGGCGCAGGTTTGGCTTCGATGATGCTCGAGTTGGACGGCTGAGCAATGGCGGCGGTGGCGTCGAAATACGCCATGCCACGGCAGCGCTGCCAGACTTTCGACTGTGCGTTGATCGCGGTCTTCCACAGCTCTTTACCGGTGTCGGCATCGAGCGCGATCAGGTTGTTGTGCGGGGTGCAGATGAAGACTTTGTTGCCGATTTGCAGCGGCGTCAGTTGGTCTTCGGCGCCGTTGCCATCGCTCTCGGCGATATCACCGGTGTGGTAGGTCCACGCGACTTTCAACTTGTCGACGTTGTTGCGATTGATCTGGTCCAGCGCGGCGAAGCGGCTGCCACCTTCGGTATTACCGTAGTGCGCCCAGTCTTTTTGCGCTTTGTCCGGCTCGACCGGAGTCAGGCCCGGGCCGGTGCCGGTTGCGGCAACGGTCGGGTGGGCGACGAACATATTGCCGGCCGCCACAACCACGCCGACCGCCAGCACCGCCGCCACGGCATAAGCGCCGCGGCCCGCGACGCCACCGTTGGCACGCTTGAGGAGCGGATAGACCAGCGCCACGACCAGGCCGATCACGCTGAACATGAACAGGCGCGAGAACACCGGCCAGAACACCAGGCCAGCATCGCTCACTGCCCAGATTGCGGTGCCCACCAGGAACGCGGCGAACAACCACGCACCGGCCGGCTTGAAACGCGCGATCAACAGACCGGCAACGGCCATGACCAGGCCACCCACCAGGAAGTACCACGAACCTCCCAGGCTGACCAACTTCACGCCGCCCGCAGCCAGCGCCAAGCCGAGCAGGACGATGACGACGCCCAGCCCGACCAGAATGAATTTTGATATGCCCGAGAGGCTTTGACTCTGCTTCACGTTGAGTGTCCCGTTGAAATGAGGCGCGCATTATATAGTTAGGTAACTACCTAGTTAAATCACAAATTTCAACGTGAAGCGTAGTTCGCGCTTTTGACTCGCGCCCGAGGTGGCTCAAATGTGGAAAAGTCTGTCGAAATGCACACAAAAATCACTGTTCTGTAATATTTATTGTGATTTGTGACAGATATAGACTGTCGCGCCTTCAGGCTTAAATCATTTGCGCCGGGTTGTAAATGCGACGAATAAGCGCCCAATAGCCCGATACAGGGCGGTCAGCAGACGCATCGAGCTATATGGATATGCTTTTTTAATCTTGGAATTCGCGGTGTTTTACCGCTCAACTGGCGCCTTTTTGATAGGTGGCTATTTATGTCCGAGCGATGTGATGTGCTGGTTTTAGGCTTGGGCGCGATGGGCGCTGCCACGGTTTATCAGTTGGCGAAAGCGGGGGTTAACGTCGTCGGTATTGATCGTCATCACCCGCCGCATAACCTCGGTTCCAGCCACGGTGATACGCGCATAACCCGACTTTCGGTCGGTGAGGGCGCGCAATATGTGCCGATCGTGCGCAATTCTCATCGCATCTGGCGTGAGCTGGAGGCACTGTCGGGCGAGTCGCTTTTCGAACAATCGGGGCTGCTGGTGCTGACTTCGAGTGCCGAGTTCGATCCTGAAGATCAGACCGACTTCACCTTGCGCACCATCGGCCTAGCGCAAACCTACGGCATCGAGCACGAAGTCTTGTCCGCCGAACAGATTCGCCAGCGCTTCCCGCAATTCGCCCACGCGCACGACTCGGCCATCGGTTATTTCGAGCCGGGTGGCGGCTTCGTGCGCCCGGAGCGCTGCATCGATGTGCAGCTCAAACTCGCCGAGCAACACGGGGCGGCGCTGTATAAAGGCGAGACCGTCACCGGCATCACTTCGAGCGAGGAGGGTGTCACCGTCACCACCGACCGCCGCACCCTGTTTGCCAACAAACTGGTGATCAGCGCGGGCAACTGGAACGGCGAATGGCTCGGTGAACCTTATGAAAATCTGCTGAGTGTCTACCGGCAAAAACTGTTCTGGTTCGAACTGGAGGAAGACGCCGGACTGGTGGGCCACTCGCCGACGTACATCCTTACTCACGGCCGTGGTGACGACAAAATCAACTACGGATTTCCCGCTTTATCCGGCGAAGGCAGTATGAAAATCGCCACCGCGCAGTACCACACCGCATCGGCGCCGCAGGCCATCGACCGCACGGTTTCAGCAACTGAAGCGCAGGACATGTACGAGCACCAGGTACACAACCGCATCGCCGGCGTGACCTCGACAGTCGTCAAGTCCGCCGTCTGCGCCTACACCGTGACACCGGATCGCCATTTCATCATCGACGAACATCCGTCGCTGCAGCACACCCTGTTCGTCTCGGCCTGCTCCGGACATGGCTTCAAACATTCCGCAGCACTCGGCGAGGCGTTCGCACAATGGTGCATACGCGGCTCGACCGACCTGGATCTGTCCTCTTTCTCCCTCAAACGCTTCGAAGGAACACTATCGTGAAACGCGTCGCGCTCTCCGTTGCACTGCTGGTCGCCGCCATGGGCAATGCCTACGCCGAAACCCTGAAAATCGCCGTGGTGCCTGTGCCCCATGCCGAGATTCTGGAATTCTTGAAGCCTGAACTGGCCAAAGAGGGGGTGACGCTGGAGGTCAAAGTCTTCTCTGATTACATTCAGCCAGACCGGCAGACCGATGAAGGCTTGCTCGACGCCAACTACTTCCAAAGCAAGCCCTATTACGAGGCCTACAAAAAAGACCGCCCGAGCAGCGATCAAGTACCTGTCGTCGCCGTGCACATCGAACCGTTTGGCGCCTACTCGAAGAAGATCAAAAACATCAGTGAACTCAAGGATGGCGCGACCATTGCCATTCCCAACGACCCGACCAACTCCGGTCGAGCGCTGCTGCTGATCGCCAAGCAAGGCCTGATCACACTCAAAGATCCCGACAACATCATGGCCACGCGTCTGGACATCGTTAGCAATCCCAAACATCTGAAGTTCCAGGAACTGGAAGCGGCCATGCTGCCGCGTGTGTTGAATCAGGTTGATCTGGCCCTGATCAACGCCAACTACGCCCTGGAAGCCAAACTGGTGCCGCACAAAGACGCGCTGTTCATCGAAAGCTCGGAGTCGCCGTACGCCAATTACCTGTACGTGCGTCGCGACAAGGCCAACGACCCGGCGGTACAGAAGCTGGGTGCACTGCTCAATTCGCCGCAGGTGAAGCAGTTCATTCTCGAGCGTTATCACGGTGATGTGGTGCCGGCGTTCTGATTGACTTGGGAGCCGTCAGTAGAAGTGGCGGTTCCCGACACCCTCACGCGTTTTCTTCAATCCTGCGCACGTCCCCCAACGAATCACGCTGCATCGACTGCAGGTTTTTCTCGATGGTTTCGCACAACGCCTCCATCTGAATCTGATGCTCGCTGTGGCGAAACGGGCTTTGCAGATCGGTGCCGATGCGCTCGATGGCCAGCAGCATGAAACCGACCACGGTCGAGGCCAACGGCGTGAACCAGCCAAGAGACTCCACCAGCCCCACCGGTACGATCAGGCAGAACAGCGAAATAAACAGACGCGGGAAATACACATAAGGGTAGGGCAGCGGCGTATTGGCAATGCGCTCCATACCGCCCTGGCTGTTGGACAAATCCACCAGTGTCGATTCCAGCCGCGCCAGACGAATGCTGTCCAGACGCCCGGCGTTGTATTCCCGGGCAAGCAGCGCGGCCGAGCCGGTGAGGATGTCGTTGGCAAAGTTATTGGTGGTGCCACTGCGGGCGAATTCCTCAGCGGGAATAAACGCCCGGACTTCTTCGGGACACGGTTGGCCTTGCAGATGCGCGGCGAGGCAATTGACATAGGCGACGTGACGGCGCAGCAGGGTCGACTTGACCGGATTCACCTCGCTGCCGGGGTCATCCAGTAACGTCAGCACCTGCCGGGCGAAGCTGCGCGAGTTGTTGATCATCGAACCCCACAGCGTCCGCGCTTCCCACCAGCGGTTGTACGCGCTGCTGTTACGGAAACTGATCAGCACGATCAATGCCGAACCCAACAAAGTCAGGGGCATCAGCGGCAAGTTCAGCTTGGCGTTGAGGAACAGCATGAAGTCCACGGTGACCGCAATGTCCCAGAGCAACAGCCAGAACAAGGCCCAGCCGACATAACCCAGGGTCTTGATGATCAAACGGTATTTTTTGACGATGGCAGCTTTCAAACGGAAACCTCGTGGCGAGCGGGAAGCATTGATGCCTTAGCTCGGACGGCGTTTCCGTGGGAAAGGTTCGCTGATCGCTTTACACAATGTGTCCGCGACGCTGAGCGATCTGCATGAGATCAGTCAACCATCACCTCATCCAGCGCCTGCTCAAGCGTACTCACAGTGCGCTCGATATTGTGCAGTTTTTCCAGCCCGAACAGCCCGATACGGAAGGTCTGGAAGTCGGCCGGTTCGTCGCATTGCAGCGGCACGCCGGCGGCGATCTGCAGGCCATGACTGGCAAATTTCTTGCCGTTTTTAATATCAGCATCGTCGGTGTAGCTCACCACGACGCCCGGCGCCTGAAAGCCTGCCGCGGCGACGCTTTTGAAGCCTTTGCCGGTCAACATCGCGCGCACCCGATCACCCAGCGCCTGTTGCTCGTCGCGAATCTTGTCGAAACCGTAGGCTTGCGTCTCTTTCATCACCTCGTTGAAGCGTGCAAGGGAATCGCTCGGCATCGTCGCATGGTAGGCGTGTCCGCCCTGTTCGTAAGCCTGCATGATCTGCAGCCACTTTTTCAGGTCACAGGCAAAGCTGCTGCTTTGCGTGTGCTCGATACGCTCCAGCGCTAAAGCACTGAACATCACCAGCGCGCAGCAAGGCGATGCGCTCCAGCCTTTTTGCGGAGCGCTGATCAGCAGGTCGACAGCGCATTTGTGCATATCAACCCAAAGCGTGCCCGAGGCGATGCAGTCCAGCACGAACAGACCACCCACCGCATGCACGGCGTCGCCGACGGCCCGCAGGTAGTCGTCGGGCAGGATGATCCCGGATGAAGTTTCAACGTGAGGGGCGAAGACGATTTTCGGCTTTTGCGTCGCGATCGCTGCCAGCACTTCGCCCAGCGGCGGCGGGGCGTACGCGGCCTGATGACCGCTTTCCACCGGCCGGGCTTTCAGCACCGTGGTGGCCGCCGGGATGTTGCCCATCTCGAGGATCTGGCTCCAGCGATAACTGAACCAGCCGTTGCGTATCACCAGGCATTGCTGGCCGGTCGCGAACTGGCGCGCCACCGCCTCCATGCCGAAGGTGCCGCTGCCCGGCACCACCGCAACCGCCTCGGCGTTGTAGACCTGCTTCAGGGTCTTGGAGATGTTCTTCATCACCACTTGAAAGGACTGCGACATGTGGTTCAGCGAGCGATCAGTGTAGACCACGGAGTACTCGACCAACCCCTCGGGATCGATACTGGGATAGAGCTTTGACATGGCGTAACTCCTTTGGCAGAGATGTCAGTGGGTTCGACCCTGCCTCAAGCCATGACAAATGACAAGTTGGCCGGATTGAATGGCGGCTTCGGTCAAGCGGCATTGAAAAGCTCGGGTGAGCATCATTGGGACGCAAGTGTAGGCAAAGGGCAGGGATGAGCTGATGCAATTGCGCAAATGCGGTTAGAGTGCTCGCCATAGTCTTGATCATTGTGTGCAGAATGAATCCCTCGCTGTTTATTTCTCTGGATGGCCCCAAAGGCACCGGCAAAACCACACTGTTGGAGGCCGTTACCGCAGCACTGAGAGCGGACAAGCAGAAAGTCATTCGGCTCTGCGAGAGAAAAAGCGATCCCTTCAGGGCTGAAACCATGGCCCTCGTTAACCAACTCGCCAGAAATCCTTCCGCGGAACTCGAGTGGGCTGTGTGTCAGCGTTTTGCCGATAGCCGGAGCTGGATCTCCCGACACGTGCTGCCTGAACAACCGCCGAACAGCATCATCCTGATTGATCGTTGGTATCCGTCGGATGCCGCCTTTCGCCACACCGTGCCGTTTGCAGAGATTCTTCAATTGAACATGGAGCGAGACGTGCGAGTGCCGGATCTGCATGTCGGGGTCGTCACTGCACCGGATATTTCATGGGCGAGGGCAACAGCACGATCGCGCGGGCTGGGCGGCACGGTGATTCAGAAGCGCGCCGATCACGTCGCGTGTACCGAGATGTTCGAGCAGGCGGTTGCGGATCAGGGCTGGGTGTTGTGCCGTAATGAAGGGACAGTCGAAGAGGCGACGATGCAGGTGGTCAGTGAGATTTATAGAGTGCTTCGGTGATTGTCGAGGTGCAAATTGAAAGGCTTCAAGATTTGACTTTGCTAGCGCACGAGGCGTTTTGACATCACTCTCTCTTTTGTGAGAAAAGTCCTGACTTTCCAGCGTGTCCATACCAGGGGCAGCGCGAGCGAGCGTCAGACTACAGGAGTAGAGCGTGAAAATTGGTGTCGATTTCGGTACGAGCTTTTCCAGTGCTGCGGTTTGCGTGAATGGCAAGGTTCAATACATCACGTTTGGCCAGGATCAGCAGTTTCGCACCGCCGTGTTCTTCCCGGATCGGCACGTCGATGAATCGCAGTTCAGCCTCACTGCCGAGCATGAGCGCGAGATCGACAACGCAATCAGGGCACGTAAAAGCCGTTATTCAGAACAGCTGTCCGATTATGAGAATCGTCTTGCAGCGGTGCTCAATGAGGAACGAAAAAGGGCTCGCGAAGGCGACCCGTATTCGCAGCTGGAGAAGGAGGAGCGACGCTCGAGGCTGGTCAAGCCTCGACGCTTTTCCAACGAACAAATGCGCCAGGCAGAGCTTGCTGCGATCCGCTGGCGCTGGCGCGAGCAGCAACGCGAAAGCATCGCCCAGGAAGGTCTGCACGTCAGGCAGGCCACCGGCGTCTTCGGTGAGGACGCCATCGAAGCGTTGTACAACAACGAACTCGGCAGGATATTCCAGTCGCCCAAATCCATGCTGGGCTTCAAACTCGAGCCGCGTTATCTGGACGTTGTCACCAGTGTGGTGGCACAAATCCTGGCGCATATCCGCCAAGCTGCCGAACAGCAGTTGGGTACAGAAGTTCGGTCGGTCGTACTCGGCCGACCAGTCGAGTTTCGAGGCACAGGCGCCAGTGCCGATCACCTGGCCCCGCAGCGTCTGCTCGAACAAGCGGCCATTGATGCCGGCTTTACTCAGGTTGAGTTTCTCGAGGAACCCAGCGCTGCAGCCTTGGCGTATCACGTCGGCGAGCCCGTCGCCCACGAGGCGCTGATTATTGATGTGGGCGGTGGTACAACCGATGTCGCTTACGCGACCGTCGGTGGCAACGTCGCCAAGCCCGTCATCCACAAAGTCTGGGGCAAAGGAATCGGTGGGACGGACGTGGATGTCGAACTGTGCATGCGCGTGGCCATGCCTTTGTTCGGCCACGGACATGAGCACGGACTGCCGCAATATGCCTACCGCAGTGCCGCAAAGGTTGCCGACTTGAGCCGGCAGCAGGAGTTCATCAAGTATTGCGCCATGCCCGTGGTCGAACCCTTCAAGACACGACTGCAGATCCTGAGCAAAAAGGGCGCGACCGTCAGGCTCAATCGGGATGTCGAACAGCTCAAGATCGAATTGAGTGATGACACCACTGCTGGTCTCTCACTCGGCTTTATCGAACAGGGTTTGGCGGTGCATGTTGAAGAGGCTGCGCTGACCAGTAGTGCGCAGCGTTTTCTCGACAACCTTGGGCAACTGCTTGAACAGGTGCGTAACGATCTCCCCGAGGCCAACCCTGTCATCTTCATGACCGGGGGGATGTCCAGGGCGCCGTATGTGCAGGATTGCGTGCGCAAGTACTTTGGCCAGTCGCGGATCGTTCCGGGCGATGCGTCATTGGGTGTAGTGACCGGCCTTGCGCAATATGCCCAGCCTTTGGAGACTGCAGATCCCGCGCAACAAGAAAAACGCTTGGCCCTGTTACGCGCGCGGTATGCGCGGGCCATGGCGCACGCTGACCAGTCGGCAGCCCTCTACCAGAAAAAAGTGGATGACTTTGAGCGCCAACTGCAGGTGCAGAAAAGCATTTTTGCAGGTACCGACATCGCCAAATACCTGGACGTACTCGAAGGCGAGGTGAGCAGTACCTATGAGGCCAACCAGATGGCCGGGTGGCTGCCGCAAGGCAACACGTTCACCGAGTTCGAGTACTTCGAAGCGCTGATTCGACAGGACCGTGGCGCCCGGCGCTACAAGTCGTTGGCCAGTGTGCCGGGGTTCCTGCGCCATGAATTCGAGGACAGCGACGATGAGTCTTTCCGCTTCTATGCCGATGAACTCCGCCAGGAATGTCGCAATGTCTACGGCTGGGTGACCGAGTCGCACGAAGTAATGGAAGACCAACCGGACTACGAAGACTTCTTCGATGATCTGCGGTCCTGGTCCGACGAAGTCGAAGCGAAAAGGCGTCATACCGACCAGGCACTTGCGTTGTTCGACAACCTGTATGAAGGCTGGCAACGCTGCCGCAAGGCAGGCCTGGATTTGCTGCACATGGCCAACTATCGCACCGATGACTACGACCCCACCTTGATGCAGGAACTGCTGGATTCTTGATACTTCCTGCTCGTGACCTGTGAGTGCGACTGAGTTGGCAAAGACTCTGCTGTTCGGTCGCGCTGTCGATATCCTGCGCCTTGAGGAATCCCACAGCCTGACGGCTCACGCTTCGGGGATCAGGTCCATCAGCAGTTGTACCTGGCGCTGCAACTGGCTCACATGCTCGCGTTCGGCCCGCAGCTCCGAGCGCAGTTCGTTGTTTTCCAACTGGTGCATGCGGGCATTGCGCTCCAGGACACGGTCGCTGCGCAGCAGGTGCCAGATTTCCCCGAGACGAGTGTGCTGCAAGCCGACCATCAGCAACGTAATGCCAGTGATGCCCAACAGGGTTATTTCAAGAGTTTCCATCGTTCGCCTCCATCGGTAACGGCTCAATGCCGGTAGCCGCACGATATGTATAGTTTAACTACATGTCGATAATGGTGACTTGTACAGGTAAAGCATTGGTGCGGGTTTCAGCGGTGTTCTGGCGCTGACTGCGAATCGCTCCTGGGCAATTTGATATCATCTTTTCCGGCGACAGCGGTGATTGACGGGGCCCCGAGCGCAATCTGTGGATAGCCGCGAAGCGCAGGAGGTCGGGCAGGGATATGCCTGATTACTTTACACATCAGACTACGGTTGATTTGAAACCGGCTGGACACGTAGCATTTGGCGACACGTCAATTGGCTGGGGAGACTCTTTCCTCCTTCATTCAGGTATTCAGATGAAACGCACACAACGCTTGGAACACATCCGCTGGGACTTGGCTTTGCGCTACCGATTGATCGAGACGGTGGTGTGGTGGGAAGGGCGCTTGACCACCAAACACTTATCACAGAGCTTTGGCATCAGCCGCCAGCAGGCGTCGAAGGACATCAATACCTATATCAACGACTACGCGTCAAAGAACCTGGTCTACGACAAACAAGCCAAAGGCTACCTGCCCACTCGCCATTTCAAACCGGTATTCATCGACGACAGTGCCAGTGCCTATCTGGACCTGTTGAACCAGAACAACGAGCGTGCGCCCCATATCGAAGGTCTGGCGCTGGCTTACGCGCACACAGAGGTATTGACCGTACCGGACCGATCGGTGAAGCCGGAGATCCTGCGGCCATTGCTCAAGGCTTGCCGTGAGAAACGCCGGCTGGATATTGAGTATGTTTCGTTCAACAGCCCGGAGCTCGAAGGCCGCACCATCGCTCCGCATACGCTGGTGTACACCGGCATGCGCTGGCACGTGCGGGCGTACTGTGAAAAGAATCGCAAGTACCGCGACTTTGTCCTGAGTCGACTACGCGGCATACCTGAGTTGCGCGACGACGAAACCGACAACGGCATCGATCTGGACGAGGAGTGGAACACCCTCGTCGACGTGATCTTCAAGCCCGACGAGCGATTGACGACTGCGCAGCGGGCGATCATCGAGGTGGACTACGGCATGACCGACGGGCAACTCGTCGTCCGCCGGCCCCAGGCTTTGGTCAAGTATGTGGTCAAGCGCTTTCAGGTAAACCCGAACATTCATGATCCGCGACCTGAGGCGCAACAGTTGGTATTGGCGAACCGGGCAGAGTTGCGGCCGTGGTTGTACATCGACTGACTGCCAACGAGGCCGCGCAGTCAAAAAGGGGGAGGCGATTCCCCCCTTGTCGCGTCAGTGCGCTTGACGCAGTGCCAGCAACGCTTGCTCGAACAGCTGCTCGTCTTGCGTCTGTTCTCGCCCACTCTGTACGAGCAGGGCGCGCTGGGTCGCCATCCATTCATCGATCGGCTTGAAGACTTCCTCAATCACCAGGGCAATCTGGTTCAGATAGGCTTGGCGCAAGTCTTCGACAAAGGTGCTGGCCGCATCTTCCACCGCCTTGGTCTGGCGTTCCAGCGTGGCTTTTTCGACCTTTTCATTGCTGATGGCCTGGTAGATACCGTAGATGGCCATTCCTGCCTGTAGCAACGGGCCAGCCCAGCGTCCTGCCATTGCGGCCCAACGTTCCATGGTCTTCTTGCCGATCCCCTTGAACAAGGTGGGCAACAGCTCTTTGCCCAACTCCAGCGCTTTTTTCACGCCTTGCTCGGTCATCGTTTTCAGGTCACCCATGGGCATCTTGCGCATGGCATCCTTGAGCGCTGGCGACAACGCACTGTCGTCACTGCCGTTGCCCTCGCGAGGCACGCCATTCACGCAGGCGTGTGCGGCACCGAAGGCGCTGTCGGCCAACGTCTGTCCGATGTCTTCAAGTTTGCGCTGGGTTGTCGGCAACTCAGTCTTGAGCGCAGTCATCATGTCGGCGGTCAGCGCTGCGATGACTTTTGAGGCACCGTCCTCCATGGCCTGCTCGCCCTGTCCAGCGGGTTGCAGGTGCGCATCGTTGATCAGCGCTACGACGCTCGACCTGGCGCGTACGCAGCGGCTGTCGAGGTGATGACGCAGCACGCTCTGCAGCCGGTCACGTTCGCTGTCGATCTGCAGGCGGGCTTTGTCCAGCGCTTGCGCCTGATCATCGCCGCCGGCCTGATGCAGGCGCATCAGGGCCAGTTCGATGGCTTCTTGCAAGTCCTTGCGGCAGGTCTGGAACATCACGCCACTGTCAGTGCTTGCGAGGAAATCGCCCAGTGCCTGTTCCAGGTCGAGGATGCCGCTGAACTCCACCAGTGGCTCCTTGCTTTCTACACGGCCACGCAGCGCAGCCTTGGCATTGACCCAGTGAATCGGCACCTGCTCAAGGATATCGCCGATGCCATGGGCGAGGGCAGCGTTCTGCAGATACTGGCGCAAGTTGTCGTTGATGCTGAAGTAGTCGCGGCTGTCTTGTTGCACCCCGGCCTTGTTGTTGACGATCAGCATCACCCGGCGCCCCGAGCCGACAATCTGCGCCAGGCGATCCCAAGTGGCGGCCTCGTCGATCGTGCCGCCGGCTGCCACCACAAACAGCACGACTTCGCTGTCCTGCAATTGCTGCGTCGCGACTTGCTCATGCTTGATCGGCGCATCGATACCCGGTGTGTCCAGGAGCACGTATCCCTGCCAAGGATACTCAGCCACCACCGAGGTTTCCGGATGGTCGGCCATGGGCGCTTCGGCGCGTCCCATCAGAGCGTTGAGCAGCGTGCTTTTGCCCGCGTTGTAGAGCCCATAGACCATGATCTGCGGACGCAGGCGAGCTGCTCGGCTGTGCAGAAGGTTGCCCAGTTCGCTGACACGTTCGGCTGGCAACCAGCGCTCGAGTGGTTCGGTGACGTTGTCGTAGGTGGCGAGTACACGAGTGAAGTCAGGCAGGGCCATGATCAAGTTCCTTGCTTATGGCGTTGATCTGTTGTGCAGCGAGGTCGTCCAGTTTTTGCAGGGCCTGGCTGAGATTTGACAGCCAGGTCGATACATCGACGAAGCACAGCATATCGAGCTGGGCGTATAGCCGGTTGAGGCGATCTTTGGCGTAGTCGATGAAATGTTCGCGGGTGGACAGAGAAACCTCGTCACGGTTGTCGCCGACGACGATCTCGAATTGGCTCGTCTCATCAAAATGGCCGCCTGCCGCACCACCTGCCTTGGCGCCCAGCCAGCCACCGAAGGCGGCACCAATCAACCCTCCAGCGATGGTTCCGGCTCCGGGAAGTAGTAACGTGCCGAGGGCGGCACCGGCCTCAGCCCCGCCCCAACCGCCAAGCCCGGCCCCTCCGGCCTTGCCGATGCCTTCGTTGCGCCGCGATTGGTAGCTGACGCTACGCTTGCGAGCGGTAAACCCCGGTAGCGCCTTGCCAGCCGGCGCCACGCTCTGGGCTGCATGGCCCAAGTCTTCGAATTTTTGCCCGATGGCCTCGCACAACGCCCCGGCGCACTCGGCGAATTGGCGGTCGAACAGCGCCCAACACGCGTCGGAAAATCCCTGGTCGTTCAGAGCGTATTGATCTGCCAGCTTGTTGATCTCCATGGGCAGGCGCTGCTGCAACTGCGAGAGCACGCGCTCGGTGTTGTTTTTCAGCTCTTTGCGGGCATTTGTCAGTTCGTTCTGCAACTCGCTCAAGAGTGTCTGCTGTAAACCGATCGACTCGCTTAATTGACGGCAAAAGGCTTGCAGATTCTTCAACGGCACTTGCTGCTTGATCTGCAGGCCGTCGGCAACGGCAATGCGGCCGATTTCTCCTGCGAAATCGGCCAGTCCGCTGACTTGCCAGCGCTCTTGCTGTTCCTCGGTGGGGCCTTGCTCGGCATAGCAGGAGGAGATGGAGTGAACCTTGAGATCATCCAGCAAACATTCGGGGGCGGAATTGCGCAGCTCCTTCATGAAGTAACCGACTTGCAGTTGGCGTGCGCTGTCGCTCTTCATGATCAGCGTCTCCACGACCTCGCCGTCATCATCCACGTCCACATCGTTTTCATCGCTGCCGGTGAGCAGCACAATCATGTTCTTGTCCCTGTGCAACAGTGCCCTGGCCTCTTCCAGGTCCGAGCGCCGGCCCGGGCTTTCGGATTTGCTGAGGAAGATCACCAGGTCGGCGGCGTCGACGTAGTCCTTGGTCAGCTCGCCGTTGCCCGCGTTGACCGAATGCAGCCCCGGTGAGTCGACCCAGGTCAGCCCTGGCAGGCGGAACCCTTGGATGGCACTGGTGGCTTCCACGACATCGACGCCGAAGCAGCCATTCGCGCGGATCTGCGCATCGCTGGTCTGTTCGCACAACTGAGTAGAGGTTTCGCTGAAAAACTCTGGCTTGGGCTGTGCCTGAGCGATCAGTTGCGAATCGGGTTCGGTGCGGCCATAAGCCAGGTAGTTACCCAGCGAAGACTTGCCAGCCTTGACCTTGCCGAAGACGAACACCAGCAGAGAGTCGCCGAATTTACCGCGAAACTGCGTGTTGCGATCATAGTTCCTGACGTTCTTGATCCAGGCGTCGAAGCGTTCATCCAGATTGTTTTGGCAGGCCCTGGCAAAGGTCAGGAAGGGGTGGTCAGAAGCCAGGCCGGAGCTGCTCCAGGGCGAAATGGTGCGAATCCGCTCCAGTGCATCCAGAGTCTGCTTGAGGCGCGCTTCGCGTTCCTCGACCTGGCGTTGCACATCGTTGAACCCCTGCGCGACCTGCGCAAAGACATGCAGCAGTTCGCTGCGGTTGGCGGGAGCGGGGGTCATAGCGATCTGTCCAGTAATTGTCGTTTCAAGCGTTTGAGGCCTTGAATTTCAGCGCGCAGGGCTTTGGCCTGGCGCTCGCGCTCTAGCCATTGAGGGCTAAATCGGGCGCTCGGGGCCAGCAGGCGCAAGACCTTGAGCTGGCCCTGCGCCGTGGCTTGAGGCGGGCTGGCGATAAACGCCACGAGGTTTTCTGTCGTCACGCCGGCGAGGCCTTTGCCTGACAATATGAGGTCGGCCTTGTGCGAGGCCATCAGCTCGCTCAGCTGTGCGTCGATGTCCTGAGTGAGCTGTTGGTTGCGCTGCGCCTGCAGTTGCTCCTTTTCCTGCTTGCGTACCCGCGCCTCGGCGCGTTCGCGCGATCTGGCGCGAGCCTGACGCTCGGCTTCTTCCTTTTCACTGCTGTCGGAATTGACGACCGCTGCAACAACGGTTCCGATCACGGGTATCAGTAACCACCACATATTGAATCTCCTTGCGTGGTATCAATCAGTCAGCCGCGAGCCAAGCCATGGCTGACGGATTCGAAGAGTCGTTCGACACTGCTTTGCAGTATTTCGAGATGAGCGGTCTGCGTGCCCTCGAGCTTGACCAGTCGCTTTCTGCGCTGGGCAATCTGCAGGTCGAAGAAATGTTCCAGGGCGTCGCGGCGGTGATCGTCGCGCTCGGCGCGCTGTTTGCTCATGCCTCGTTCAAGCAACCCCGGATGCGCCTGCAGATGCTCGCGCAGTGGGTCAAAGCCACTCAGTTCGAGTAGCTTGGCGCTGCCCTTGCGCACACCGTTGCGCAAGGTGCTGAACGAGGTTGCGAAGGTGGCCGGCACGGTCCCGAACAGCGACTGCAGGATATTGCCGATCGCCTGCTCGCAGACCTCCCGCTGGGTCACGCTTTCGACATGGGTCAGCACCACCACCAAGTGACGTTCCAGATCCGGGCGACGGCGCTTGAGTTCGCTCAGGAAGGCCGTTTCGATTTGTTCGAGCGTGGCAGTCCGCAAGTTGTGCACAAACAAAATGACATCGGCATTGGCCAGGCCCAACCACGCCAGGCGGTCATCCTCATCGCAGGCGTCGATCCCTGGTGTATCCAGATAAAGGCGCCCCTCATGATCCAACGTCTGTAATTGCGTGGTTGCCCGAATCTCCTTGGTCTCAAAGACTTCCGTTTCAATATGCCCGGTCAGGCCGTTGAGCAGTGCGCTCTTGCCGGCATTCATGAGTCCGCATACGGCAATCCGAGGCACCGAGCCGAGGCTTTTCGCCTCGGCCAACTCCGTGCGCAGGCGGTAGAACTCAGGGTGTTGGTCGGTAAGCTGAATCAGCAGGTCGTCGTCCGGCACCTTTCTCTCCATGTGTTGGATCCCGTTGGTTGCATAGCATGGCGATGGGATGGCTGAGTGGCAACTGGCTATTAGTCGATCAAGCGCAGGCTCTGCGTGGGCAATCATGCCGCTTGCGTCCGGATAGCCGACCAGTCAATCCGCACAGGGCAGGGTCGGTGTGTCAACTATTCGCACACAAGCCACATCCGTATTCGCAATCCGATGTTCGTCCAGCCTCGCCACATAGCGCAATCGCGATGACGCCACTGCTGCGCATCTGTTCGAAAAGTTGACCTGTATGAATGCTCACTGTTGGTTGGATCGTCGATGTCCGCTACCTTGCTGGCCAACAGCCATTCAAGCCTTCCCCTGGAGTGACAACAAACCTATGGACCAGAACACTTTCCTCATTCAACCGGATGTGCGCGATTTCATCGCGTGGCTTCAGATCACGCTGCCACAGCTCAATGTGCACCTGCGTTTCGCGTCGAGCAAATTCGTCAAAGGCGGCATGAACCAACAGGTGGTCGGCATCGAGCAGGTGCATGCGCAGTACCGTTGGGGGAGCGGCTGGCGTGATTATCAGGACGGGCAATGGGTGGCCTCCAGCGACTGGTGCAGCACCAATGCCTCGTTGCAACTGTTGCGCAGCCGATTGACCTCCGCTCTGGCAGCCGGCTGCCAGACCAGCACCTACAACGCCTGTCGTGCGGTACTGCAATGGGGTGGTGTACGCGGAGCGGTGCCGTTTCTCGGGTGGCTGCGCGATCAAGGCAAACTGGTCTCCTACCTCGAGGGTTGCCGGCCGTTGTTCGACCTGAATGGACAACAAACGCTGTCACAACTGGATCAGCACAGCATCCTGCGCTTTGATGCGGGGCTGACCAAGATTCATGCCTTGATTGATACCTCCGGCTCGCCCATCTACGACAGCCGGGTCGGTGCGGCGATCGCCATGCTCTATGCATTGTATCGCCAAGGCGCGCAATCGGCTGCAGTGTTGAGCTTCCCAACCGGCCCTGCGCGGGGCGCACAGCTGCGCGATCCCGGCGCGCTGGGTTATCAAAAGGCGCCGCAATTTTTCTCCAAGCCTGTTCCGGGGTACATCTGGGCACGCAGTCAGGTAGAGCTGGGCTGGATCATTCAAGCCACGCTCGAACGGACACCGGGCTTGTTCAGCGGATCGCTGCCGCAGCGATGCCATCAGTTTGAGGCGGCCCTGTTCATGATCGGCTACGACCTGCGTTGTCTGGTGCCCTCAGCGTCGCCGGCAACTGTTTCCGCCAAGGCTTCTGGCAAGCGTGTACGGACTACTTGGGTGCCGAGTGGCGTCACTTTCCCGAAGGTGCTGCAGGACTACCTGGCGTGCAGTCAATCTGCAGGCCATGCCGTCGCACTTTCGGACTTCAAGCAGTGGCAGATTCAGGTCAATGGGCGCAAGCCTAATACTGCCAACTCATATTGCGCACCGTTTCGACCGCGCGAATTCGACCTCGTCAGTTTTAGCTTGGAAGCGCTCAAGCAGATTGCCAAGGGTGGCGAGAAAGGGCTTCAGGTGCTTAGCGGCGGGGCGACGACGTTCGTTGCTGGCGATGAGTACGAGCAGGTGTATCTGACCAACGTCTACCTGTACGGGCGCGCCACTAAACTGGCAGACAAGTACGCGGTATCGCCTGTCGAGTTGCTGCTGCGCGCAGGGTTCGCCGGCACAGTAAGCACTGCAAAGCTGATACTGCAGATAGGCAAGGCACTCGGGGAGCATTTCGATCTAATCCACGATGGCCATCCCAACGCGTTGTTCGCGGTGTTTTTTGCCCAGGCGTTGACTGATCTGGATGATCAGTTGATGGAGGCGTTGCAAGCCATCAAGGGCGGCATTGTCGCCTTGGTAGACGAGGAGGAGGGCATGGATTGCAGCCCGGAGTTTGCAGAGATGATCCTGCAGGCGGCGGAGGGCGAGTTCACCGAGATCGATGTGGATGAGTTGTTTGCAATGATCGACGAGCGCGTTGAATCGAAGGATGCAAAAACTGCCGATTGACGTGCGTCGGTACATCCATTCATTGGCCATCTGTTGCTCAGCAAAAAACAAAGTGGTTACTTCGTGGATACCCGAGCTTACTCGGGTGTTCACGATGCATGGACCTGATGTTGCTTTTAGATTGATATATAAAAAGGGACGAACACGTGGGTGATCAAACAGGCGGAAATGCGGCAGCAAACTATTTCATCAAGTTTCGAAGTGGTTATATGACGCAGCGTAAATCTCATCTGAAGAAAATTCTGCTGACCTTCTACGGACTATGCTGCCGATTAATACGAAGCAAGAAGTACCTGGCGGACGTGATTATGGCCGAACAAGTAATGATTGCTACGCGCGCCAGCACCCTGAAAAAAGATGTTCACGCCAAAGTCATATCGAAGACGGATATCAAAAAATACAAGGCGGCGCTAAAAGGCGCAAATGTGAAGTACAAGGAGAGGAGCGATTTCCTGGTCATCTGCGTTAGCATAATTTCATTGCTGGGCTTGACTACATTAAGTGATAAGGCTCCGTTTTATTTGGCTGAGCCTGTCCCGCACTTCGCGGTGTGGTCGTTCTTGTTTATGGTGCTGGTAGTTGCTGTCGAGCGAATTAATATGAATGCCGTCGTCGCAGCGAATGAAGAACTCATTAATATATTTGATTCGGCGTTTTGAGTTTGATCGATATTGAATAAATGGCACGTCGCAATTCTCGCAGGCATGCAGCGGTCGGTTATGCCAGCAAGCCATCGAGGCTGCCTTCCTTGCAAGCCCGTCTGCTCGGGCCAGAGTCGCCATAGGAATCGAATCGGGGGAGGGTGAGGAGAAGCCAGTGCTCAACCACACTGGATGCATGAACAGTTAGTTGCTAGAATCCTGGCAATATTCCATATTTTTTTATGCCAAGGATGAATGATGAGCACCGGCTCTCTTCAAATCAATTTAGGTCTTTTCGAACCTACTCTTTTAGCCCTGTACGTTCTTGCAGCCATCTTGCTCATCGCTCTCTACCGCAAGACCGATGCTCAATGGTGGACGCCGTTTGTGCACGGCATCTTTTTTGCCATCGTGACCATCATCGCCGGTGCCTGCGGCGTTTCAGACAAGTACACGAATCCGGCTCTCTTCATCACGCTCTGTACCGTCGTGGGCTACTACGTTTTCAGCATCAGTGCCTATGTTTTCAATGTGGTGCGCAGATCGATGCGCATGAACCGACTCTGGTCTGCGATCCCGAGAGACCAGCGTCGCAGAAAACCGCACTGGCCATGGACGCCTTTCAATGAAGCCTGGTACGACACTGCGCACTCAACCCTGGGCGAAATGCTTCAAAACGCTCAGATCACAGAGGGGCTGGCGCTCCTTGAGGAGCTTACCGAAGAGCACCTGATCACGCTTTCAAGGAAGCGAATCCAGTGTGCCTACAAAGACGAGTACGAGATCCTGCGAGACGGCGATTGGCCAAAGCACGCAAAGTACTTCATCAAGGCAGTCGCTATTCCAGCGATGGAGGCGCATGGGCTCACTGTGCATCCTCCGCTTAAAGCCATGCTCGAATTGATGAATGACATCGTCCCGGCCACCGCGTCACTCGATGACCAAACAACAGAAACTCAGCTTCACGAGCACAGCACCGGCTCTGACTATGAGATGCATGTGGCGCGGATCCTGGAAGAGGCCGACTGGCAGGCGAAGATGACACCGGCCACCGGGGATCATGGTGCAGACATCATTGCTATCAAAGGCTCCTTTCAGGCGGCGATCCAGTGCAAGTATTACTCCCAGCCTGTTGGTAACGGTAGCGTCCAGGAGGCTTACTCTGCAAAAGGCTTTTACCGCTGTGATGTGGGCGCCGTAGTCTCTAACGCGTCCTTCACGAAAGCCGCTCGAACAGCCGCTACCAGCCTGAATGTGCCACTTCTTCACCATGACGACCTCGTTGAAACCCTTGAGAAGCTGCGAATGCACGCGTTGACCTGAGCTTGTCTCGGGCGCGTCAAGATTGCATAGGCGCGAGGTGTTTCCTGGTGGGCTGGCGCAGGTGGCTTTGGGTTGAGCTCAAAGCCTGGTTTTCCGAAAGGACTGGAGGGGTAACGCGAGGGGCTGATTTTCCACTAGACGGGGTTTTGTGCAAAAACCGACTGGGGGTAGTGGATTGGACACTGACAGCTAGATGCCGTCAGCCATAGGACATGATTTCACTTATGGGCGATGTCATTTGTTCATGATCCATCTATCTCATTGAAAGATAAGAGCTCGTTTAATGGGTAGGTCATGCAAGAGTTCACGAATACTTGTTCATGAGTAAGGCCTTAACCTGGACGAACTGACCTTGGACAACGATGCCTAGGTTGGGTGGCTACCTTGTTGGTAACTTTCGGCAGTACGATATCCGGCTTTGGAGCCGGAGCTAAACGGTTTACCGGTGAACGAGCCCCATGAAAGACAGGACACCGTTTCCCCCTTACGATAAGGGATAGGCAAACGGTTATGTTTATGACTAACAGCAACGATAAGAGTGGAAAGCTTTTGGGCCAGGAGCGGCGCCGTCGCTGGAGCCCGGAGCAAAAGCTGGCCATGGTTCGCGAGAGCCTTGAGCCAGGGCACAGTGTGTCGGTGGTCGCTCGGCGCAACGGCATCAATGCCAATCAGCTGTTCCTGTGGCGCAAGCTGTATCAGGACGGCAGCTTGTCGGCAGTCAGTGCCGGTGAAGCGGTGGTACCGGCCTCAGAGCTGAGCGATGCGCTCAAGCAGATCCGTGAACTGCAACGGATGTTGGGCAAGAAAACGATGGAAGCGGAAATCCTCAAAGAGGCCGTGGAGATCGCCCGGTCGCGAAAATGGATTGCGCACTCACCCTTGTTGCCGGGGG
>NZ_RWIL01000006.1:0-9387 GCF_009764635.1 Pseudomonas sp. PB103
TAGCGGTGTAGACGACATTGCCGCCCTCTGCCGCTGCAGCCGTTGCCGTCAACTTCACGGTGGTGGTGTCGATGGTGTCGGTGACGCTGGTGATGGCCGGCGTCGTGCTTGGCACCAGGTTTTCGAAATTGCCACCGGTGGCGCTGCTGATCGTTGCCTGCACAGGGCCGGCATCTTTGTAGACATCGTCGGCTGGCGCTGCAACGGTCACGGTGCCGCTGGTTTTGCCGGCCTCGATAGTGATCACTGCGCCGTTCGACAAGGTCACGGTGACTGGCGAGCCAGCGGCATTGGTCAATGTCGCGGTGTAGACGATCGAACCGCCCTCGGCCACGGTGCCTGTCGCACTGAGCGTCAGATTAGTGGTGTCGATGGTATCGGTGACGGTGGTGCTGACCGGCGTCTTGTCGGCGACGAGATTCTCGTAGTTGCCGCCGCTGACATTGGTGATGGCATTGGTCAACGGAGCGTGGCCAGTCAATGCGTCGTTTGGCGCAGTGGTGGTCGCGGTGCCGGTGGTCTGGCCAACTCCGATGGTGATGGTCTGACCGTTCGACAGGGTCACGACAACCGGCGAGCCGGTCACCGGCGCACCGACAGTCGCTGTGTAGACGACGTTGCCGCCTTCAGCCGCCGTGCCTGTCGCCGTCAGTTTCACGGTGGTGGTGTCGATGGTGTCGGTGACACTGGTCACAGCCGGAGTTGTGCTGGTGACGAGGTTTTCGAAGCTGCCACCGGTCGCGGTTTTGATCGTTGCCTGAACGTTGCCGGCGTCTTTGTAAACGTCGTCGGCTGGCGCTGCAACAGTCACGGTGCCAGTGGTTTTGCCCGCATCGATGGTGATGACGGCGCCGTTGCTCAGGGTCACGGTGACTGGCGAGCCAGCGGCGTTGGTCAGGGTCGCGGTGTAAGTGATCTGGCCACCTTCAGCCACGGTGCCGGTCGCCGACAGCGACAGGTTGGTGGTGTCGATGGTGTCGGTGACAGTGGTCGAAACCGGCGTTATGTCGGCCACGAGGTTTTCGTAGTTGCCGCCGCTGACGTTGGTGATGGCGTTGGTCAGTGGTGCGTGGCCAGTCAATGCGTCGTTAGGCGCGGTGGTGGTCGCGGTGCCGGTGGTCTGGCCAACTCCGATGGTGATGGTTTGACCGTTGGCCAGCGTCACGGTGACTGGGGAACCGGTGACCGGAGCGCCGACAGTCGCGGTGTAGACGACGTTACCGCCCTCTGCCGCAGTGGTCGTTGCCGTCAACTTCACGGTGGTGGTGTCGATGGTGTCGGTGACGCTGGTGATAGCCGGAGTCGTGCTCGGCACCAGGTTTTCGAAGTTGCCACCGGTGGCGGTGCTGATTGTCGCCTGCACGGTGCCGGCGTCTTTGTAGACGTCGTCGGCTGGTGCTGGAACGGTGACGGTGCCAGTGGTTTTACCGGCGTCGATGGTGATCACGGCGCCGTTCGACAGGGTCACGGTCACTGGCGAACCAGCGGCGTTGGTCAGCGTTGCGGTGTAGACAATCGAGCCGCCTTCAGCGACCGAGCCCGTCGCGCTCAGCGATAAGTTAGTGGTGTCGACCGTGTCGGTCACAGTGGTGCTGACCGGCGTCTTGTCGGCCACGAGGTTTTCGTAGTTGCCGCCGCTGACGTTGGTGATCGAGTTGGTCAGCGGTGCGTGGCCAGTCAATGCGTCGTTTGGCGCAGTGGTGGTCGCGGTGCCGGTGGTCTGGCCAACTCCGATGGTGATGGTCTGACCGTTCGACAGGGTCACGACAACCGGCGAGCCGGTCACTGGAGCGCCGACGGTCGCGGTGTAGACGACGTTGCCGCCCTCTGCCGCCGTCGCGGTGGCCGTCAGTTTCACGGTGGTCGTGTCGATAGTGTCAGTGACGTTGGTCACAGCAGGTACGGTGCTTGGTACCAGATTTTCGAAGTTGCCACCGGTGGCGGTCGAAATGGTCGCTTCGACTTTGCCAGCGTCTTTGTACACGTCGTCGGCCGGCGCTGCGACGGTTACGGTGCCAGTGGTTTTGCCCGCGTCGATGGTGATGACGGCGCCGTTGCTCAGCGTGACGGTCACTGGCGAACCAGCGGCGTTGGTCAGCGTCGCGGTGTAGACGATCGAACCGCCTTCGGCCACAGAACCGGTCGCGGACAGCGACAGGTTGGTGGTGTCGACGGTGTCGGTCACAGTGGTGCTGACCGGGGTTTTGTCAGCCACGAGATTTTCGTAGTTGCCGCCGGTAACACCGGTAATCGCGTTGGTGATCGGCGCATGACCAGTCAATGCGTCGTTCGGTGCGGTGGTGGTCGCGGTGCCGGTGGTCTGGCCAACACCAATGGTGATGGTCTGACCGTTGGCCAGCGTCACGGTGACTGGGGAACCGGTGACCGGAGCACCAATAGTGGCGGTGTAAGTGACGGTGCCACCTTCAGCAGCCGATTCGGTGGCGGTCAATTTGACGGTGGTGGTGTCGATGGTGTCGGTCACATTAGTGACGGCCGGAACGGTGCTCGGTACCAGGTTTTCGAAGTTGCCACCGGTGGCGGTCGAAATGGTCGCTTCGACTTTGCCGGCGTCTTTGTAAACGTCATCGGCCGGCGCTGCGACAGTTACGGTGCCCGTGGTTTTGCCCGCGTCGATGGTGATTACGGCGCCGTTCGACAGGGTCACGGTGACTGGCGAGCCAGCGGCGTTAGTCAGCGTCGCGGTGTAAACAATCGAACCGCCCTCGGCCACAGAACCGGTCGCGGACAGCGACAGGTTGGTGGTGTCGACGGTGTCAGTGACATTGGTCGAAACCGGGGTCTTGTCGGCCACCAGGTTCTCGTAATTGCCACCGGTTACGCCGGTGATCGAGTTGGTGACGGGCGCGTGACCAGTCAACGCGTCATTCGGCGCGGTGGTGGTCACGGTGCCGGTGGTTTTGCCGACTTCGATGGTGATGTTCTGGCCGTTGGCCAGGGTCACGACCACAGGCGAACCGGTCACCGGAGCGCCAACAGTGGCGGTGTAGGTGACCGTACCGCCTTCAGCCACCGAAGTGTCGGCGGTGAGTTTGACCGTCGAGGTGTCGATGGTATCGGTGACGTCGGTGACCGCAGGCGTGGTGCTCGGAACGAGATTCTCGAAGTTGCCGCCGCTGGCGTCCTTGATCGTCACTTCGACTTTACCGGCGTCTTTGTAGACGTCATCGGCTGGCGCTGCAACGGTCACGGTGCCGGTGGTTTTGCCCGCTTCAATGGTGATTACCGCGCCATTGCTCAGGGTCACGGTGACGGGCGAGCCGGCAGCGTTGGTCAGGGTTGCGGTGTAAGTGATCTGGCCACCTTCGGCGACGGTGCCAGTTGCGGTCAGCGACAGGTTGGTGGTGTCGACGGTGTCAGTGACGTTGGTCGAAACCGGAGTTTTGTCGGCCACCAGGTTCTCGTAATTGCCACCGGTTACGCCGGTGATCGAGTTGGTGACGGGCGCGTGACCGGTCAACGCGTCGTTTGGTGCAGTGAAGGTTACGGTGCCGGTAGTTTTGCCGACTTCGATGGTGATGTTTTGACCGTTGGCCAAGGTCACGACAACCGGTGAACCGGTGACTGGTGCACCCACGGTAGCGGTATAGGTTACGGTACCGCCTTCAGCCACCGAGGTATCGGCCGTCAGTTTCACGGTCGACGTGTCGATGGTATCGGTGATCTGAGTCACCGCAGGAACAGTGCTCGGCACCAGGCTTTCGAAGTTGCCGCCAGTAGCAGTCGAAATGGTTGCTTCGACTTTGCCCGCGTCCTTGTAGACGTCATCGGCAGGCGCTGGAACAGACACGGTGCCCGTGGTTTTGCCGGCTTCGATGGTGATCACCGCGCCATTGCTTAACGTCACGGTCACTGGCGAGCCAGCGGCATTGGTCAGGGTCGCGGTGTAGATGATCGAACCACCCTCGGCCACGGAGCCGGTCGCGGTCAGCGACAGATTGGTGGTGTCGACGGTGTCGGTCACGTTGGTGCTGACCGGCGTTTTGTCGGCCACGAGGTTTTCGTAGTTGCCGCCGCTGACGCCAGTGATGGCGTTGGTCAGTGGCGCATGACCGGTCAACGCGTCGTTCGGTGCAGTGGTGGTCACGGTGCCGGTGGTTTTGCCGACTTCGATGGTGATGTTCTGGCCGTTGGCCAAGGTCACCACGACTGGCGAACCGGTCACCGGCGCGCCGACGGTGGCGGTGTAAGTGACGGTGCCGCCTTCAGCGGCAGACTCGGTGGCGGTCAGTTTGACCGTCGAGGTATCGATGGTGTCAGTGACGTCAGTTACCGCAGGCGTGGTGCTCGGAACGAGGTTCTCGAAGTTGCCGCCCGTGGCGTCCTTGATGGTCACTTCAACTTTACCGGCGTCTTTGTAGACGTCATCGGCTGGCGCCGCAACCGTCACAGTGCCGGTGGTTTTACCCGCTTCGATAGTGATGACCGAACCGTTGGAAAGGGTCACGGTCACCGGGGTGCCGGCCGGGTTGGTCAGTGTTGCGGTGTAAACAATCGAGCCACCTTCGGCCACGGAACCGGTCGCGGTCAGCGACAGATTGGTGGTATCGACGGTGTCGGTCACGTTGGTCGAAACAGGGGTCTTGTCCGCTACCAGGTTCTCGTAATTGCCGCCGCTGACGCCGGTGATCGCATTGCTGATCGGCGCATGGCCGGTCAACGCGTCGTTCGGTGCAGTGGTGGTCACGGTGCCGGTGGTTTTGCCGACTTCGATGGTGATGTTCTGGCCGTTGGCCAAGGTCACGGTCACCGGAGAACCGGTCACTGGCGCGCCCACTGTCGCGGTGTAAGTAACAGTGCCGCCCTCAGCCGCCGACTCGGTCGCGGTGAGTTTGACGGTGGTAGTGTCGATGGTGTCGGTGACGTTGGTCACGGCTGGAACGGTGCTCGGCACCAGGTTTTCGAAATTGCCACCGGTAGCGGTCGCAATGGTCGCTTCGACTTTGCCGGCGTCCTTGTAGACGTCATCGGCTGGCGCCGCAACGGTCACAGTACCGGTGGTCTTGCCGGCCTCGATGGTAATCACCGCGCCGTTCGAAAGGGTCACGGTCACCGGCGTGCCGGCCGGGTTGGTCAGGGTTGCGGTGTAAACGATCGAACCGCCTTCGGCCACCGAGTCGGTCGCCGTAAGGTTCAGGTTGGTGGTGTCAGTGGTGTCGGAAACCGCGGTGTCGGCGGACTTGCCGTCGACCACGAGTTTTTCGTAGTTGCCGCCCGTGGCGCCGTCGATGGTCACGCTCAGCGAGCTGCCGCCGGCCAATGGGCTGTTCGGTGCCACAAAGTTTACCGAACCGCTGGTTTCACCGACGGCGATGGTGATGGTCTGGCCATTGGACAGAGTCACTACAACCGGCGTGCCAGTCACTGGCGCGGTCACGGTGGCGGTGTACACCACGGTTTCGCCTTCGGCGACGTTGGCGGTGGCAGTCAGCGACACGGTGGAGGTGTCGATGGTGTCGTTGACGGTAGTGACGGCCGGGACAGTGCTGGTGACGAGGTTTTCGAAGTCGCCACCGGTCGCGCCCTTGATGGTCGCTTCAACAGTGCCGGCGTCCTTGTAGACGTCGTCTTTCGGAGCGTCGACAGTCACGGTGCCGGTGGTTTTACCGGCCTCGATGGTGATCACCGAGCCGTTGCTCAGGGTCACGGTAACTGGCGAACCAGCAGCGTTGGTCAGGGTCGCGGTGTAGGTGATCTGACCGCCTTCGTTCACCGCGCCGGTCGCCGTCAGCGACAGGTTGGTGGTGTCGACGGTGTCAGTCACGGTGGTGCTGACCGGGGTTTTGTCGGCAACGAGGTTCTCGTAGTTGCCGCCGGAAACGTTGGTGATCGAGTTGGTCAGCGGCGCATGCCCGGTCAACGCATCGTTCGGTGCAGTGGTGGTCACGGTGCCAGTGGTTTTACCCACTTCAATGGTGATGTTCTGACCATTGGCCAGGGTCACGACCACAGGCGAGCCCGTCACCGGAGCACCGACAGTGGCGGTGTAAGTGACGGTGCCACCTTCAGCAGCAGACTCGGTCGCGGTCAGTTTGACCGTCGAGGTGTCGATGGTGTCAGTGACGTCGGTCACGGCAGGCGTGGTGCTCGGCACCAGGTTCTCGAAGTTGCCGCCAGTCGCATCCTTGATGGTTACTTCGACTTTGCCGGCGTCTTTGTAGACGTCATCGGCTGGCGCCGCAACGGTCACGGTGCCCGTGGTTTTGCCCGCTTCGATGGTGATGGTCGAACCGTTCGACAGAGTCACTGTCACCGGCGTGCCGGCCGGGTTGGTCAGCGTCGCGGTGTAAACAATCGAACCGCCTTCGGCCACGGTGCCGGTCGCGCTCAGCGTTAGATCGGTGGTGTCGACGGTGTCGGTGACGGTGGTCGAAACCGGGGTTTTGTCGGCAACCAGATTCTCGTAATTGCCGCCGCTCACGTCGGTGATCGCGTTGCTCAGCGGCGTGTGGCCGTTCAGCGCATCGTTCGGTGCGGTCGTCGTAACGGTGCCGGTGGTTTTGCCGACTTCGATGGTGATGTTCTGGCCGTTGGCCAGGGTGACCACGACTGGCGAACCGGTTACCGGAGCGCCAACAGTGGCGGTGTAGGTGACGGTGCCACCTTCAGCAGCCGACTCGGTAGCGGTCAGCTTCACGGTGGTGGTGTCGATGGTATCGGTGACATCGGTCACGGCTGGAACGGTGCTTGGCACCAGGTTCTCGAAGTTGCCGCCGGTGGCGTCCTTGATGGTCACTTCGACTTTGCCGGCGTCCTTGTAGACGTCATCGGCAGGCGCAGCAACGGTCACGGTGCCGGTGGTTTTACCGGCCTCGATGGTGATCACCGAGCCATTCGAAAGCGTCACGGTCACCGGAGTACCAGCCGGGTTGGTCAGGGTCGCGGTGTAGGTGATCGAACCGCCCTCGGCGACCGAGTTGGTGGCGCTGAGGGACAGGTTGGTGGTGTCGACGGTATCGGTGACGCTGGTCGAAACCGGTGTCTTGTCGGCCACGAGGTTCTCGTAGTTGCCGCCGCTGACGCCGGTGATCGAAGTGTTCAGCGACGCCTGACCGTTCAGCGCATCGTTCGGCGCGGTGACGGTCACGGTGCCGGTGGTTTTACCCACTTCAATGGTGATGCTCTGACCGTTGGCCAACGTCACCACGACAGGCGAACCGGTCACGGGGGCACCGACGGTCGCCGTGTAAGTGACGGTGCTACCTTCTGCCACGGTGGTGTCGGCCGTCAGTTTGACGGTTGTGGTATCGATGGTGTCGGTGACGTCAGTGACCGCAGGCGTGGTGCTCGGAACGAGGTTCTCGAAGTTGCCGCCGGTGGCGTCCTTGATGGTTACTTCGACTTTGCCGGCGTCTTTGTAGACGTCATCGGCTGGCGCAGCAACGGTCACGGTGCCCGTGGTCTTGCCTGCTTCGATGGTGATCACCGAACCGTTGGAAAGGGTCACGGTGACTGGCGTGCCTGCCGGGTTGGTCAGGGTCGCGGTGTAGACGATCGAGCCGCCTTCAGCCACAGACCCGGTTGCGCTCAACGTCAGGTTGGTGGTGTCGACGGTGTCGGTGACCGACGTCACGGCCGGGGTTTTGTCGGCCACGAGATTTTCGTAGCTGCCGCCGCTGGTGCCGTCGATTTTCACGCTCAGCGTGTTGCCGCCAGCGAGGGCATCGTTCGGTGCGGTGAAGTTGACGCTGCCGCTGCTGGCGCCGACCGGAATGGTGATGGTCTGGCCGTTGGACAGGGTCACCACAACCGGTGCGCCGGTAACTGGCGCGGTCACGGAAGCGGTGTAAACCACCACGCCGCCTTCAGTAGTGCTGGCGGTGGCAGTCAGGGAAACGGTGCTGTTATCGATGGTGTCGGTCACGTCGGTGACGGCCGGGGTCTTGTCGACCACTAGGTTTTCGAAGTTGCCGCCCGTGGTCTTGGTGATGCTCGCATCGACCTTGCCGGCGTCCTTGTAGACGTCATCGGCCGGTGCTGCGACGGTCGCGGTGCCGGTGGTCGCGCCCTTGGCGATGTTGATTACTGCGCCATTGCTCAGGGTCACGCTCATGGCCGTGCCGGCCGGGTTGGTCAGCGTTGCGGTGTAGACGATCGAGCCGCCCTCGGCGACCGAACCGGTGGCGCTCAGGCTGATATTGGTGGTGTCGACCGTGTCGGTGACGGTGGTGACCACGGCCGAGCGGTTGGCATCGACCAGCTCGAAATTGCCGCCGCTGTGGCTGGCAATCGCGGTCTGTACCTTGCCGCCGTCGATGTACGGAGTATTGGCAGGCGCGGCGAAATTCACCGAACCGCTGGTGGCGCCGGCGGCAATGTTGATCACCGCGCCGTTGGCCAGGGTCACGGTCATGGCGGTGCCGGCCGGGTTGCTCAAGGTCGCGGTGTAGGTGATCTGGCCACCTTCGCTGACGGTGTCGCTGGCGCTGAGGGTCAGCGTGGTTTTGTCGACGGTGTCATTGACGGTGGTGCTGACCGGGGTCTTGCTGACGTCGAGCTTCTCGAAGTTGCCGCCAGTGGCATCGGTCATGGTCACGGTGAGCTTGCTGACGTCTTTGTACACGTCATCGCTCGGCGCCGCGATGGTCACCGAACCGCTGGTTTTGCCAGCCTCGATGGTGATGGTCTGGCCGTTGCTCAGGTTGACGGTCACCGGCGTTTGCGCGGCGTTGGTCAGGGTCGCGGTGTAAGTGATCGAGGTGCCTTCGAGCACATAGCTTTCAGCGCTGAGGGTCAGGTGCGTGGTGTTGATCGTGTCGGCGACGTTGGTCACCGCTGGCGACGGATTGGCCACCAGGTTTTCGAAATTGCCGCCGGTGGTTTCCTTGATGGTCACTTCGACTTTGCCGGCGTCTTTGTAGACGTCATCGGCAGGCGCAGGAACGGTCACGGTGCCGGTGGTCTTGCCGGCGTCGATGGTGATGGTCGAGCCGTTGCTCAGGGTTACGGTCACCGGGGTGCCGGCCGGGTTGGTCAGCGTCGCGGTGTAGACGATCTGCCCGCCTTCATTGACGTTGCCGGTGGCGGTCAGCGAAACGGTGGTGGTGTCGACGGTATCGGTCACGGTGGTGCTGACCGGGGTTTTGTCGGCGACCAGATTTTCGTAGTTGCCGCCGCTGACGTTGGTGATCGCGTTGGTCAGCGGTGCATGGCCGGCGAGCACGTCGTTCGGTGCGGTGGTCGACACGGTGCCGGTGGTTTTGCCGACTTCGATGGTGATGCTCTGACCGTTGGCCAGGGTCACGACGACAGGCGAACCGGTCACTGGCGCACCAACAGTCGCGGTGTAGGTGACGGTGCCCCCTTCAGCAGCGGTTTCGGTGGCGGTCAGTTTCACCGTCGAGGTGTCGATGGTGTCAGTGACGT
>NZ_RWIL01000062.1:0-16736 GCF_009764635.1 Pseudomonas sp. PB103
GGCAGCTCCTACATGGATCCGTGTAGGAGCTGCCGCAGGCTGCGATCTTTTGACTTTTAAAATCCCACGTCCCAAGCAGGGTTCTCGGGAAACCGCTGCACCAGAAAATCCAGCAGGCTGCGCAGCGCCGCCGGCATGTGTTTGCGTGAGGCGTACACCGCGTAGATGTTCAGTTGCCGTGGTTCCGCTGCGGGCAGCAGGCGCACCAGTTCACCGCTGTGGATATGCACGCCGGCCTGATACGTCGGCAGCATCGCCACGCCCGCGCCAGCCAGGGTCGCGCGCAACAGAGTGCTCGCCTCGTTGGCGCTGATGTTGCCCTGCACCGGCACGGAGACCGGCTCGCCGTCTTCCTCGAAATGCCACAGGCTCTTGCCAAAATACGAGTGCGTCAGGCAGTTATGCCGGCTCAATTCCTCGACCCGTTGTGGCGCCGGGTGTTCTTGCAGATACGCCGGTGCTGCACACACCACCGAGCGGCACACCGTCAGGCGCCGGGCGATCAGGTTCGGATCAAGATCGTTGCTGGTGCGAATCGCCAGGTCGATCCGTTCATCCACCAGGTTCACCGTGCGATCGAGCATTTGCAGATCAATGCTCACCCCCGGATAGCGTTTTACATACGCAGCCACCGCGTCGGCCAGTTGCGCCTGGCCGAACGAAGTGCTGACGCTGATTCGCAGCAGCCCGCGCGGTGCGTCGTCGGGTTCGCTGACGGCGGCCTGCATGTCGTTCGACAGTTCGATCATCTGCCGACAGCGCGGGAGGATTTCACTGCCGGCGGCGGTCAGGCTCAACTTGCGTGTGGTGCGGTGCATCAGGCGCGCGCCGACCCAGTCTTCCAGCTCCGCCAGATAACGTGAAACCACCGGACGTGAGAGGTCCAGTTGGTCGGCGGCGGCCGACTGACTGCCCAGGTCCACCACGGTGACAAACACTCGCATTGCTTGGAGACGATCCATGATTTGCCCGCTTTCAGAAACAAACTATGTTCAAGCATCGCATTTTTTGTACTGAGTCAGGCAACTAAGCTGTGTTTCATCGCCAAGCAAGGCATTCGCACACCGGAGCAACAGATGATCGGTTTCACCACACTCAAACGCGTTCTGCTCGCCACCGCTTCACTGGGTTTCGCCGCGCACGCAGCGGCGGCCAATTTGACCCTGGACGTTTACAACCCGGGCGCCAATGCGATTTTTCCGGTGACCTCGGTGCTGGTCAGCGGCGAGAAAGACGCGATTCTGGTCGACGCGCAGTTCGGCAAATCCCAGGCCGAACAGGTGGTGGAGAAGATCCGCGCCAGCGGCAAGCAACTGACCACCATCTACATCAGTCACGGTGACCCGGATTACTACTTCGGTCTCGACACCCTGACCCAGGCTTTTCCGAATGCCAAGGTGCTGGCGTCGCAACCGACCGTCGATCACATCAATCAGACCGTGGCCGGGAAACTGGCGTTCTGGGGCCCGAAAATGGGCGCCGACGTGCCGGCGAAAACCATTGTCCCGGGTGTGCTCAAGGGCAACAGCCTGATGCTTGAAGGGCAGAAATTGCAGGTGGTCGGCCTTGAGGGCAAGCAACCGGATCGCAGCTTCGTGTGGATTCCGTCGCTCAAAGCTGTAGTCGGTGGCGTGGTAGTGGCCGAGAACATTCACGTGTGGATGGCTGACACGCAGACCGCGCAATCCCATGCCGACTGGCTGCAGACGCTACATTCGATCGAAACCCTGAAGCCGAAAACCGTGGTGCCGGGTCACTATCTGGGTGACAGCAGCCGCTCGCTGGCCAGCGTGAAATTCACCGCCGACTACATTAAGGCATTCGACGCAGAAACCGCGAAGGCCAAGGATGCTGCTGCACTGATCGCCGCGATGAAAAAGCGCTACCCGGCACTGGGTGAAGAGAGCTCGCTGGAGCTGAGCGCGAAAGTCGCGAAGGGTGAGATGAAGTGGTAACCCGCTCCATCTGAATACTGAGGTCTCAAGGATTGCTGATTGCCTTTGTGGCGAGGGGATTTAGCGAAACGTCGCACCGCCCCGATCGGCTGCGCAGCAGTCGCAAATCCTGAGAATGCGGTTTCACAGGAAAAAGCAGGGGAGCGCTTCGCACTCCATCGGGGATAAATCCCCTCGCCACAAAGTTTCCTCAGCACAGGGAATATCTTCACTCAATAGATATGTGCCTCATTTGAAACACTCAAGCCAACTGGAGAACGTCATGAGCAAGATCGCAATCATTGGTGCCACCGGCCGTGCCGGTAGCCAACTGCTGGAAGAAGCCCTGCGTCGCGGTCATAGCGTCACCGCCATCGCCCGCGATACTGCGAAGATCGGCGCCCGTGCCGGTGTTGTCAGCAAGAATGTCGACGTGCTCGATTCGGCGGCACTGCAAGAAGCCGTCGCCGGTCACGACGTGGTGATCACCGCGGCGCATTTCGCTACTGTTCCAGCGAGCGCCATCGTTGGGCCGGTGAAGCAGGCGGGCGTAAAGCGTTTGTTGGTGGTCGGCGGTGCCGGCTCGCTGTTGCTGCCGGACGACTCCCGGGTGATCGACAGCGCCGGTTTCCCGGCCGAGTACAAGACCGAGGCCAGCGCCGGTGCGGCGTTTCTTGATGCGTTGCGCCAGGAAAAAGAGCTGGACTGGACCTTCCTCTCGCCATCGGCGGAATTCGTTGAGGGTGAGCGCACGGGCAAATTCCGCGTCGGCCAGGATCACTTGCTGGTGAGCGCCGAGGGCCGTAGCTGGATCACCTTTGCCGACTACGCGATTGCGCTGATCGACGAAGTGGAAACACCAAAGCATTCACACCAACGCTACACCGTCGGCTACTGACACATCCCCCTGTAGGAGCTGCCGAAGGCTGCGATCTTTTGATCCTGATTTTTCAGAATCAAAAACAGGATCAAAAGATCGCAGACTTCGGCAGCTCCTACAGGGGATTTGTGTTTAGCGGGTGTGGGCTTGTTCTGTCAGCCAGATCATTAGTTCTTCGAGCGGTGGCGACGGCTCGGTTCCTGGTGGCAACACCACGTAGTACGCCAATCCTGTTTTCACTTTCAAAGCAAACGGCATTACCAGCCGTCCGGCGCGCAAGTCATCGCCGATCAACGACCAGTCCCCAATCGCCACCCCCGTGCCGTGCGACGCCATCGACATCGCCTGATCCAGCGTTTCGAAATGCTGGCCGCTGCTGATGTTGTTCAACTGCAGCCCGGCTGCGTTCAGCCACACCGACCAATCCTGAATATCGTGCGTCGGATGAAGCAACAGATGCTGCTGCAGATCCGCCGGTGCATTCAGCGCCGGTGAACCCTTGAGCAGCAGCGGCGAGCACACTGGCGTCAGTTGCTCATCGAACAGGTGCAGAGCGCCCGGCGAGTTGTCCGGGGGCGCGCCGTAGATCACCGCCGCATCAAATTGCTCACGCTGAAAATCCACACCGTGCTGCAACGACGCCGTGAGTTTCACCGGCACGTCCGGGCGTTCCTTCTGCCATTGCAGCAAACGCGGCAGCAGCCAGCGCATCACGCAGCTCGGCGCCTTGAGTTGCAGGGTTTCACGCTGCATGCCGATCTGCTCGGTCGCTTCGCTGATCAGGCCGAAGATTTTTTCCACGCGCGGTAGCCATTCACGTCCCTCGGCGGTCATCGCCAAACCTCGGGCCAGACGGATGAACAGCGGATAACCGAGATGCTCTTCCAGCCCCGCGATCTGCCGGCTCACCGCGCCTTGGGTGATGTGCAACTGCTCGGCCGCACGGGTGAAGTTGCAGCACTGCGCGGTGATCAGAAAGGTGTGCAGGGCGGACAGGGGCGGCAGGCGCTTCATGGCGATCCAAGGTATGACGTGAGGACATGGCTAGTATGACTTTTAATCGATTGTTGCGGCTACCTGCCGACCGTTCAATGAGCCCATTAAAGGGCTTTATGTAGGAGTGAGCCTGCTCGCGATAGCGGTAGATCAGTCACTGCGATGTTGGATGTGATGACGCTATCGCGAGCAGGCTCACTCCTACAGAAAAGCCTTGTGTTTTCAGTGAACAAGAAGGGCAATCGACATGGCGACGTGTGGCGAAGTACTGGTCAAGTTACTCGAAGGTTATGGGGTCGAGCAGGTGTTCGGCATTCCCGGTGTACACACCGTGGAGCTGTATCGCGGGCTGGCGCGTTCGAGCATTCGTCACGTCACCCCTCGGCATGAGCAGGGCGCCGGTTTCATGGCTGACGGCTACGCGCGCACCGCTGGCAAACCGGGCGTGTGCTTTATCATCACCGGCCCGGGCATGACCAACATCACCACCGCCATGGGCCAGGCCTACGCCGATTCGATCCCGATGCTGGTGATCTCCAGCGTGCAATCGCGCAGCCAATTGGGCGGCGGGCGCGGCAAGCTGCATGAGCTGCCGAACCAGAGCGCACTGGTTTCCGGTGTCGCAGCGTTCTCGCACACCTTGATGTCCGCCGCTGAATTGCCAGTGGTGCTGGCGCGTGCGTTTGCCTTGTTCCAGGCCGGTCGTCCACGTCCGGTGCACATCGAGATTCCGTTGGACGTGCTGGTTGAAAACGCCGATGACTTGCTCGCCAGCGTACCGCTCAACATCGACCGCGCCGGTGCTGCGCCCGCTGCCGTTAAACGTATGAGCGAGCTGCTGGTCGACGCCAAACGTCCATTGATTCTCGCTGGTGGCGGTGCGATTGACGCCGCGCCGGAACTGACCAAACTCGCCGAATTGCTCGACGCTCCAGTGGCGCTGACCATCAACGCCAAAGGCATGCTGCCGGGCAACCATCCGCTGCTGATCGGCTCGACTCAAACTCTGGTCGCCACCCGCGCGCTGGTCGCTGATGCCGATGTGGTTTTAGCCATCGGCACCGAGCTCGCCGAGACCGATTACGACGTCACCTTCGCCGGCGGTTTCGAGATTCCCGGCAAACTGCTGCGCATTGATATCGACGCCGACCAGACCGTGCGTAACTACCCGCCGCACCTGGCGCTGGTGGCCGACGCACGCAACGCTGCACAGGCTTTGTTGAACACCCTGTCGCAGGAAAAACTCGCCGAGCGCAGCAGCGATTGGGGGCATGCACGCGCCGGCAAACTGCGCGCTGAACTGGCCGCGAGCTGGGACGCGCCGACCCTCGCACAAACCCGTTTCCTCGACACCGTGCTCGATGAATTGCCGAACGCGGTGTTCGTCGGCGACTCGACGCAACCGGTGTACACCGGCAACCTCACGTTCAACCCGGATCACCCGCGCCGCTGGTTCAACGCCTCGACCGGTTACGGCACCCTCGGCTACGCCTTGCCGGCAGCGATTGGCGCGTGGCTCGGCGGCCAACTCGACAAAGGTGCGCGCCCTCCGGTGGTGTGCCTGATCGGCGATGGCGGGCTGCAATTCACCCTGCCGGAACTGGCCAGCGCCGTCGAAGCGCGGGTGCCGGTGATCGTCCTCCTGTGGAATAACCAGGGCTACGAAGAGATCAAGAAATACATGGTCAACCGCGCCATCGAACCGGTCGGCGTGGACATCTACACCCCGGATTTTGTCGCGGTGGCCAAGGCTCTTGGCTGCGCGGCTGAAGCGATCAGCAGCATCGAACAACTGCGCAGCGCTTTGCGCAGTGCAAGCGATCGTCAGGGCCCGACCCTGATTGAAATCGACCAGACCCAATGGATGCAGGCGGTGGCGCAATGATCAACTTCCCAACCACACTCGATGGCCTCTACATCAACGGCCAATGGTCGGCGGGTGGCGAACATCTGCGCGTGATTAATCCGGCCACCGAAGCGTTGCTGACCACGGTCAATGGCGGTGACGAGCAGGCGGTCAAGCAAGCCGTCGCCGCTGCCAGCGAAGCGTTCAAGAGCTGGTCACAAACTACTGGCGCCGAGCGCGGCGCGATTCTGCGCAACATCGCCAATGGCGTGCGCAGCGGTCGCGAGCATCTGATGAAGTTGCAGTCGAGCAACAACGGGAAGCCTCAATTCGAAGCGGCCATCGACGTTGATGACGTCATCGCCACCTTCGAGTATTACGCCGAACTTGCCGAAGCCTTCGACGCGAAACAGGACAGCAATGTGCCGCTGCCGAGCGATGATTTCAGCGCCCGTTTGCGTCGTGAACCGTGTGGTGTGGTCGGGCTGATCGTGCCGTGGAATTTCCCGATGGTGACCACCGCGTGGAAGCTTGCGCCGGCGTTGGCGGCCGGTTGCTGCGTGGTGCTGAAACCGTCGGAAGTGACGCCGCTGCCGGAGCTGGAACTGGCCGCGATCATTGCTGAATCGGGTCTGCCCAATGGTGTGTTCAATCTGGTTTGCGGCACCGGGCTGGCGGTCGGCGCGCCGTTGTCGGCGGACCCGCGTATCGCCAGGATTTCCTTTACAGGCAGCAATGCGGTCGGCGTGCAAGTGATGCAGCGTGCGGCGGAAACCGTGAAGGGCGTGAGCCTGGAACTGGGCGGCAAATCCTCGCTGCTGGTGTTGGCCGATGCTGATATCGACTTGGCGGTTGAACTGGCCTGTGGCGGTGCGTTTTTCAACGCCGGGCAGATGTGTTCGGCCACCAGTCGCGTGCTGGTTGCTGATGAGCTGGAAGAAGAATTCCTCCGTCGGCTACAGAAGCGTGCGCAGGCGATTCGCGTCGCGGATCCGTTCGACCCTGAGGTGGAAATGGGCGCGCTGGTCAACCAGGCGCAGTACCAGCGGGTGCTTGGGCATATTGATCGTGGGCTGAGCGCGGGCGCGCGGTTGCTCTGCGGCGGCAATCGCCCGGCGGATCTGCCGCGCGGCTATTTCTTGCAGCCGACGGTGTTCACCGATGTGCCATTGGACAGTGCGCTGTGGTGCGAAGAGATTTTCGGGCCGGTGGTGTGTGTGCGTAGTTTCGCCACTGAAGCGCAGGCGATTGCCTTGGCCAATGACACGCCGTTTGGTTTGGTCGCGAGTGTGGTGACCCGTGATGCTGCTGCGGCGGATCGTGTGGCCAATGCGTTGCAGGCGGGGATGGTGTGGATCAATGCACCGCAGGTGATTTTCCCGCAGGCGGCGTGGGGCGGGTACAAGCAGAGCAGTATTGGTCGCGAGCTGGGGCCTTGGGGATTGGCGGCGTTTCAAGAGATCAAGCATGTGATTCGGGCGGCCTGATCACAGAGGCGTATTGGCTGGCCTGGCCTCATCGCGGGCAAGCCCGCTCCCACAGGTTTATGGGTGTACACAAAATTTATGTACGGCATCGATTCCTGTGGGAGCGGGCTTGCCCGCGATGAGGCCAGCCGCCACACCGTAGCTTCCGGATCAGACCGACAACCGCAACCGCGCCAAATCCCGCAACGGCGGCGCGCCAAACAATCGGCTGTACTCGCGGCTGAACTGCGAAGGACTTTCATACCCCACCCGATACCCCGCCGCCGAAGCCTCCAGCCCTTCGGCCAGCATCAACCGCCGCGCCTCCTGCAAACGCAGCTGCTTCTGATACTGCAACGGACTCATCGCCGTCATCGCCTTGAAGCGGTGATGCAACGTCGACACGCTCAGGTTCACTTCCCTGGCCAGATCATCAATACGCAACGGCTGCTCAAAGTTGCCGTTGAGCCATTTGATCGCCTGGCTGATGCGGTGGCTCTGGCTGTTGGCAATCGCAATCTCATACAAACGATGGCCCTGCGGACTGCGCAGCAGGCGATAGAGAATCTCCCGGCGAATCAGCGGCGCGAGCATGGCGATGTCTTTCGGTGCATCGAGCAAACGCGCCAGACGCAACACCGCATCGAGCATCGAACTGTCGATCTGCTCGACATACAAACCGCGCCCGGTCGGCCGCGTCGGTACACCCATCGGGCCGGCGTCAGCGATCAGTGCGGTGATTTCCGCCGGATCAATATCGAGGCGCACGGCGAGGATCGGATCCTCCGGCGACACGTTGACCACCCGCCCACTCAACGGCATCGAAACCGAGACCACCAGGTAATTCAGCGGGTCGTAATTGAAGTACTCATCGGCCAGCCGCACCTCTTTACGCCCCTGCGCCATGATGCACAGCGCCGGTTGCGCGAGCACCGGGGCAAAGTCATGGGATTTTGTGTGGCGTGACATGTACAGCGAACCGATGGCGGTCTCGTAGCTACCATCGTCCGTGGTGTTGCGGCGGATGATCGCCGCCAGTTCCGCGCGCTGTTTTTCCATGTCAGCGCTGGGTTCGGCTTGAAAACGATCGAATGACGTCATGCACGGCATCCTCGGCAAGGGAGGTGGAATGGAGCAGAGCATATGTTTGTGCAAGCGCGAGCGGTAGACACATCCTGCGAAATGCTTGCCTGATTCTGCACCGCGCTATTGCTCAACACCGACGCGACGCCGGACTGTAGGAGCTGCCGAAGGCTGCGATCTTTTGATTGTTGTCTTTAAGGTCAAAAGATCGCAGCCTGCGGCAGCTCTTACAGGGGATATGTGTGAACTCAGGTTCAGACAAGTCTCGCAGGATTGTGCAACGCGGCGGCAGGAATCGACTAACGGCACTCAGCGCTTGGCCCTTAACCTTTGATCCTGTCGCAGCCCGTCCCCGGCTGCCACGCGACTCCCTGGGAGGGTTGAACATGTCCAAGCAGATTCCCGTCAGTCATATGGCTTTTGTTCGAGCGCGCGCCGGGCGTTCGGCGGAACTCGGTGTACGCCTGAGCGCGTTGATCGAGCCGTCCCGCACCGCCCCTGGTTGCCTGAGCTTCGCCTTGCAGCATTCGCAGTGTGATCCCGAGTTGTGGCTGGTCAGCGGGTTCTGGAGCAGCCAGCAAATGATGACCCAATACTTCAACAGCCCATCGATGGAAATCTTCGCCGAGCTGGTACAGGAACTGGTGGTCAACAGCCTCGATTTCCACACCTTCAAAGAAGTGTCGGCCGCGCAAGCCCTTGGTCAATGCCCGGCGCCGGTACACAAACTCGCCGGTTGAGGGTTTAATGTCCGGCTTAATCTGTCTGAGCCGGGATCTGTGACATGGCACGTAAAGAGTTCGAACACTTCGAAGCAGTCTCCGCAGTCGTTCCCGTTGAGTTGGGCGGCAACAAGGGCTATCACGCGGCAATCGCGGTCAAGGCCCTGGTCGATGGCGGCGCACCACGCTTTCACAAACTGCTGAATGATCAGGTGTTCCCCGGCGCCATTGCTGCCGACGAGGCTGCCATCAATGAGCTGGATAACCTCAAAGGCGTCACCGAAGACGCCGAGTTGATCTGGTAACGCGTTACTTGTTGGCGCCCGGACGCCACATCTTGAACAGGGCTTCAGGCCCCAACTGGAAATAATCCGCCGGCCCGCCGCCGCGCAGAATCGGTTCTGCTGCGGCGGTGTCGTAGATGCCGTCCTTCAACAGCCACTTGGCGATATGCACGGCGACCACTTCGCCGAGGATCAACCAACTCGGCACGGTTTCGCCATCGGCGCGTTGCAACTGAATGATCTGCGTGACCTTGCACTCGAAGGACACCGGGCTTTCGGCCACGCGCGGCACCGAAATCACTTTTGACGCCACGGTCTTCAAGCCTGCCAATTCAAACTCGTTGACCTCAGGCGCGACCATTGCACAGCTCTGGTTCATCTGCTCGGCCAGCGGGCGGGTGGCGAGGTTCCAGGCGAATTCGCCGGTCTGCTCGATGTTGTTCAGGCTGTCTTTGCGCCCGACGCTGGAAAAACCAATGATCGGCGGAATGTAGTTGAAGGCGTTGAAGAAGCTGTACGGCGCCAGGTTCAACTGGCCTTGGGCATCCTGTGAGGAAATCCAGCCGATGGGGCGCGGGCCGACGATGGCGTTGAACGGATCGTGGGGCAGGCCGTGGCCGTTGGCGGGTTCGTAGAAATGGATGTCATCGGGCATGGCGGGTGATCCTGAGGCTGCGTTCTGAATAGAGCCATAGTGCAAGGCCGCCCCCCATATTTCCAGCCAAACAAAAATCCCCAGAAATGAATAAGCCCGGCCGAAGCCGGGCTGTGCGTTTTACAGCAGGGGGTTAGCTGGTGGCAGCGGATTGCGTGCGGTCATAACCGTCGGCGGCAAAGGTCGCGGAGCCGGTGCGATCGTAGCCATCTTCAGCGAAGGTTGCGGAGCCGGTACGGTCATAGCCGTCTTCAGCGACCGTGGCAGAACCGGTGCGGTCGTAACCGTCGGCGGCAACGGCGGAACCGGTGCGGTCATAACCGTCGGCAGCGAAGGTGTTGGCGGCCAGTACGGTCAGGGCGAAGGCGAGGATCAGTTTGGTTTTCATGTCGGTTACTCCGGATTCGTTGGCGGGTGTGTCTTGCATGGGTTTCATGCTACGCCAACTAAATTGATTAAAAAGCGCAAAATAATGCTAAAAACAATCGATTAACTTGATGTTAAGAGCGACGCATTCAGATCGCTTTCGTCGTCGCAGCGAACGTCGCGCAGGTTATCGATCAGGTAGGGGCAGGATGCTTCGCCAGCATTAATTCGCGATTAATCACGAGTTGGCGTGGGTGACGGATTTTTCATGCAGGGCTGAATAATGCGGCGACCCCAATCGCTGGCAAGCCAGCTCCCACAGGATTCGCGTCGAACACAAGGTTTGTGAGCTACGCCGTCACTGTGGGAGCTGGCTTGCCAGCGATGGGGCCAGAACAGCCACCGTTGCAGTGGCTGTGAAATCACGATCAGTCAGTGACGATCCGCGAGTGCTTCTGGGTGTCTTTCATGGTCACATACACCAGCAGCGACACCGCGATGCACGCCGTGACATACCAGTAGTAACCGGTTTCCATGCCGATGCTCTTGAACCACAGCGCGATGTATTCGGCAGTGCCGCCGAAGATCGACACGGTCAGTGCGTACGGCAGGCCGACGCCCAGTGCGCGGATTTCAGTCGGGAACAGTTCAGCTTTCACCACCGCGTTGATCGAGGTGTAGCCGCTGACGATGATCAGCGCCGCCATGATCAGGAAGAACGCGCCCCACCAGGTCTGAATGGTGTGCAGGGTCATCAGGATCGGCACGGTGAAGATCGTGCCCAGCACGCCGAAGGCGATCAGGATCGGGCGACGACCGATCTTGTCCGACAGGCCGCCGATGATCGGTTGCAGGCACATGAACAGGAACAGGGTCGCGGCGGAAATGGTGGTCGAGTCGGAAATGCTCATGCCGACGGTGTTCACCAGGTATTTCTGCATGTAGGTGGTGTAGGTGTAGAACGCCAGCGTACCGCCCATGGTCAGGCCGACCACGGTCATCAGTTCTTTGGGGTGACGCAGCAAGGTGCGCATGGCGCTTTCCTTGGCTTTTTCTTTCTTGGTGAACGACTCGGTTTCTTCCATGCCGCGACGCAGGTACAGCGCCACCACTGCGCACAGTGCGCCGATGGCAAACGGAATACGCCAGCCCCACGCGTACAACTCTTCAGTGGTGAGGAAGTTCTGCAGCACGATCAGCACGCCGAGGGCGATGAGCTGGCCGGAGATCAGGGTCACGTACTGGAAGCTGGAGAAGAAGCCGCGACGGTTCTTGGTCGCCATCTCCGACAGGTAGGTCGCCGAGGTGCCGTACTCGCCACCGACCGACAGGCCTTGCAGCAGGCGGGCGAACACCAGCAGCACCGGCGCGCCGACACCGATGGTTTCATAACCGGGGCTCAGGGCGATGATCAGCGAGCCGAAGCACATCAGGTAAACCGAGGCCATCAGCGCTTTTTTGCGGCCGACCTTGTCAGCGTACAGGCCCATCATCCAGCCGCCGATCGGGCGCATCAGGAAGCCCACGGCGAAAATCGCAGCGGTGTTCAGCAGTTGAGCGGTGGTGTCGCCTTTGGGGAAGAAGGCTTTGGCGAAGTACAGCGAGAAGGCGGCATAAACGTACCAGTCATACCACTCGACCATGTTGCCGACAGAGCCGCTGAAGATCGATTTGATCCGGCTGGCGGTGGTTCGTTCTTTGGCGGGCACGGCAGCCGACCCAAGGGGCAGGGCGTTGGAGTTATCCATTGAAGGATCCTTCGTTTAATTGTTTTTGTGGAGCGCGTTGAAACGCAGCCTGCGTGGGCTATAGCAGGAGCTGTGCCAACGGGGAGAGGGCCGGTTTAGAGGGGGGAGGGATACTGGGTAGGCGGAAATCCGCTTACCGTCGGGTGTGTGTGAGCGGAAAATTGCCGAAAGGATCAAAAGATCGCAGCCTGCGGCAGCTCCTACCGTGGGCCTATGTAGGAGCTGCCGCAGGCTGCGATCTTTTGGCTTTACGGGCTTACAAACATCTCCCGACTCAACCCATGCCGCTGCATTTTTTCATTGAAGGTACGCCGCGGCAGTTGCAGTTCTTCAAGCACCGCTTTCACATCGCCCTTGTGCCGCGTCAACGCCGCGCGCAGGCACTGCGCTTCAAACGCTTCCTGTTGCGCCGCCAGCGACTGCCCCGGATCAATCCCCGGCGCCGGCTCATCCAGCCCCAGCACTTGCCGTTCGGCGACGTTGGCCAGTTCACGGACATTGCCCGGCCAGTCATGGCTGAGCAGGTGACTCAACTGCGCGCCCGTTAACGGCGGGAACGTCCGGCCGAGGCGCTGCGCCGCACTCTGGGCGAAGGTCTCGAACAGCAACGGAATGTCTTCACGCCGATCGCGCAGCGGCGGCAAGCGCAGTTCCGCGACGTTCAGGCGATACGCCAGGTCCTCGCGAAAACGTCCGGCGCGGGCCTCATCGAGCAGATCAGGTTTGGTCGCTGCGACAATGCGCAAGTCGACGCGAATACTCTGGTTTGACCCTAGCCGCTCCAGCTTCTGCTCCTGCAATACCCGCAGCAGTTTCACTTGCTGAGCCAACGGCATGCTTTCGATTTCATCGAGGAACAGCGTGCCGCCATCGGCGTATTCCAGCTTGCCGATGCGCTTGCCGGAGGCGCCGGTGAAGGCGCCGCTCTCATGGCCGAACAACTCGGCTTCGAACAATTGCTCAGGGATCGCCGCGCAGTTCAGCGCCACAAACGGCTTGTCTGCGCGAGGGCCGAAATCATGCAGGCAGCGCGCAACCAGTTCCTTGCCGCTGCCGGTTTCGCCACGGATCAATACATTCACCGGCAGCGCTGCCAGATCCAGCACCTGTCGACGCAACGTCTGCAAACCCCGCGACACACCGAGCAACGTCGCATCGAGTTTCGCGCGGTTGTCGGCCTGTTCATGCAGGGCACGGTTTTCCAACACCAGTGCGCGTTTGTCCAGCGCCCGGCGCAGGCTGCCGAGCAGGGTTTCCGGGCTGAAGGGTTTTTCCAGAAAGTCATACGCGCCGTCGCGCATCGCCTCGACCGCCATCGGCACATCGCCGTGGCCGGTGAGCAGAATCACCGGCAGATCGGCATCACGTTTCTGCACTTCAGCCAACAACGCCAAGCCACCGATGCCGGGCATGCGCACGTCGCTGAGGATCACCCCGGCAAAGTGCGCGGGCAGGGCGGCGAGGCAGTCTTCGGCGCGGCTGAACAGTTGCACCTCGAACCCGGACAGGCTCAGCCACTGCTCGACGGCGTTGCGAATGCTGCTTTCGTCATCGACCACCATCACCGAGTTGAGCATCAGATATGCGCCTCCAGATCGATCGGCAAGGTCAGGCTGAATACCGCGCCGCTGTCGCCATTCTCCACGCTCAAGCGCCCGCCGGATTCATGCACGATAGCGAAGGAGACCGCCAGCCCCAGGCCCAGACCGTCGCCCACAGGTTTGGTAGTGAAGAAGGGGTCGAACACCTGGCCCAGATGCTCTTCGGCAATCCCGCCGCCGTTGTCGCTGACGCTCAGTCGCCAGAGCTGCTCGTCGGCCTCCAGACGGATTTCCAGACGCTTGCACGGTGTGCCCTGCATTGCATCGAGTGCGTTGCGCAGCAAGTTGATCAGCACCTGTTCGAGACGGATCGCATCCCCGCGCACCCAGGCTGGACGCGCTAGATGCAGGACCAGACTGACCTGTTCGTCACGCAAACGCGCGTCCAGCAACTGCAATGATTGATCGACCACCGTGGCCAGATCCAGCCGTTCGCGCAATCCGCTGGGGCTTTTGCGGGCGAACGTCTTGAGGTGGCCGGTGAGGGCGGCCATGCGCGTAAGCATTTCATCCACCGGTTTCAGCGCTTTATAAGCGTCGTCGACACGGCCATGGTCGAGCAGCAGACGCAGGGTCGCCAGTTGCATGCGCTGAGCGGTCAGCGGCTGATTGATTTCGTGCGCCAGCGCGGCGGACATTTGCCCCAGCGCCGCCAGTTTGGCCGACTGCACCAGACCGTCCTGCGCCGTGCGCAGATCGCGGGTGCGCTCTTCGACCAGTTGCTCCAGCTCTTCGCGGCTGCGCTGACGCAGCTTCGCCAAGCGCCAGCGTTGATTGAGGAACAGCAGCAAAAACACCAGCGCCAGCCACACGCCGGCAGCAGCGAGCCCGGCGTTGCGCAAATCTTCGAAGGCGACCTGCGGGTGACGGAGCAAATGCAGGGTCCAGCCTTCGGTGGTCAGCGGCAGCGATTCCCACAGATAATCCGCCGTACCTTGCGGGCCTTCAACGCGGCGCAGATCGCTGTTGTCATCGAAGCGGCGCAAGGACAGATGCGTCAAAGGCGCCAACGCCTGTTTGTCGTACTGGCGCGTGGCTTTGATCTCGGCCTGATCGGCGGCGCTCAGCGGGCGCAGCAGGCGATAGCGCCAACCCGGCTGATTGGCGATAAAGATAATGCCGCGCGCATCGCTGACCAACAGCGTGTCGCTGCCCTGGCTCCACTCACGCTCCAGCTCGGGGAATTCCAGCTTGACCACCATCGCCCCGAGGAACTCGTTGTTGTCGCCAAGCACTGCGCTTGAGAGAAAATAACCAGGAATTCCGCTGGTCACGCCTACCGCATAAAAACGCCCGGAACCCTGGGTGCGGGTCTGGCTGAAATAGGGGCGAAAGCCATAGTTGTGGCCGACATAACTGCTCGGCAAACGCCAGTTGCTGGCCGCCACGGCGAGCCCCGTGTGATCGAGCAATTCAAGGGTCGAGGACTGCGCGGCACCGTTGATTTTTTCCAGCTTGAGGTTTAGCGCCGACTGTTGCTCGGCATCGACGGAACCTGCCAGCGCCGAGCGCAACTGCGGGTCCAGCGCGAGCACGGCCGGCAGGGCGCGATAGCGATCAATCAGGGTGTGCAGCGAGTTGGCGTACAACGCCAGTTGTTGACTGGCGCGGGCGGCATCTTCTTCCAGCGCCTGACGTTCGGCGTGGCGGATGGCAAGGGTCGCGGCAAGGGCCGCACCGGTGATGATCAGCAGGGTATACAACGACAGACGCAAGGTACGGGAAGTCGGCAGCATGCTGGGCTAATGGATAAAGGGACGGGCCGGCACGATAGCATGGGTCCGACGATCCTTCTCGAATGACTCGTTACCCGCTCAGACCTTTGTGAATTTACCCGAGATGGAGCGCAGCATGGTGCGTGCGCAAGTACTCGACGATAGACACGGGCAAGCCGCGAATGTCGATAACGGGCAACCGCGGAGCACGCCAGTGGAGGTTGGCGCGCATGCCCCACGCTCCATACCCGGGGTCAGCGCAAGTCTGTGTAATTCAATTGCCCTGATACCGCTTACGAATGGTCGGGACTTTTTGCTGATAAATGTTGAGGAATTCTCGAGTGGTCCCGATGTTATTGTGGGCGAATTCCGCAAGCTGCGTCATATCGGACTGGCGTAACGTTTTCGCCTGTGCCGTGCCTACCCGGTTGCGTGCCAGGTCGATCAGGTAGTCGCGCATCCCGTGTTGTTCATCGTAAAACTCGTTGATCCCTAGTTCGGCAAACGCGGTGTTGGCCGATGCGGTCAATCGCGTGACCATCGCATCAAGTTCATCAAGTGTGCTGTGTATTTTTGCCAGTTTCAGCGATGACAGGCCTTCCTCGGCCTCACTGGCTTCCTGCGCAAGGCTGCCCAGAGCCATGGCCTCACCCACGCCAGGTACATAGGCGCCTACGACTTTACTGATGCCATCCATTGACAGTTGGTGCAACCCCCCCCGGGTGCGTACATCGTACTTTTCGCGGGAGGGGAGTTGGGACGACGGCTGTAGTTCTTCCGCAATGGCATCAGGGTTGAAGGTGGAGGTGCGTGGGACAATCGGCGAATTCAACGTCAGTTTTTCCAACAGCGTGTCATACGTGCCAACGCTCAGGTCGGCGATGTTGTTGCCCAGTGTCAAGCCGATCAGATCAGCGGAAAGCCCGGGCAAGGCTTCGGAGGCAAACGTGGCGGCGTTGTACGAGGTGAACCAGCCCGCAGCGGCGCTGCCGATTTGATAAACAACGTTCTTTGCCAGCGTCTTGCGCCATTGCCCGGGATGTTGCAGATCGATCAGTTGGCCCTGAACGGTACTCATTTTTTGATCGATGGAAGACAACGCCCGCATGTTCCAGCTGATCAGTCGCTTGAGCTCGTTGGGCGAGCGATTGAGCCCGGTGTCATCGAAATAGTTCATCGGGTTGTTGCCGACGAATGCGTACAGGTTCAGCCCGTCCACATCGCCTCCCGGGTCAGCGCTTATCCAGCGCTGCTGCCACGGCGCGTAGTAGCGCGCCCCGTAGTAATAGAGGCCACTGACGTCCATCTCTTTACCGGAGTAACGGATGAACTTGTACGCCACTTCGATCAGCGAACGTGCCGCCATCCAGGCAGTGGCGCCGAACGGGTAGTAACCCTCATGACTGATCATCCGGCCCTGCTGGTCAAGCTCCATCGTGC
>NZ_RWIL01000063.1:0-29210 GCF_009764635.1 Pseudomonas sp. PB103
GATCTTGTTTTTAAGGATCAAGATCAAAAGATCGCAGCCTGCGGCAGCTCCTACAGGGGTTCGTACTGCCCAAAAATAATCACAACATCGGGACTTCACATGAAAGCCTTGCCCCTGTTCGCCCTGAGTTTTTTGAGCGCGCTGCCCTTGAGCAGCCAAGCGATCCCTTTGAACGATGATTTTGCGCTGGTGGTGGACCTGAATTTAGCCAGCGATTACCGCACTCGCGGCATCTCGCAAACGCAAAACGACCCTGCCGTGCAGGCCGGTTTGACCCTCGCGCACAGCAGCGGCCCGTACCTCGGCGCCTGGAGCTCCAACGTCGATTTCGGCGGCGGCCTGAAAACCCGTCAGGAAGTCGATTATTACGGCGGCTGGCTATGGCAGGCGACCGAGGATGTCAGCCTTGATCTGGGCTACATCAAGTACGCCTACCCCAAGGAAAGCCAGTTCAACCAGAGTGAGGTCTACGGGATTCTCGGCGTGTACGGGGTGAAGCTGGCGGCGTATTACTCCAACGACGCGCCGGGGATCGATAGCCAGCAGAACTCGCTGTACACCTACATCGGTTATGAAACTGAATTGCCCTATGACTCGGGGCTGAAGTTGCGTTACGGCAACATGGATTTCAAGGATCTGCACTTGTACTCGGCGTCGGGCAGCGCTGAAGACTCGTACCGCGAGTGGGAGGTCAAACTCACTCACAACCTCGCCGGCGTGGTGTTGGGACTGAGTTACATCGACACTGACCTCTCACAGAGCCAATGCCTGAGCAACTGGGGCTTCAAAGACGTCTGCACCGCCACCGTCGTCGCCAGCCTAAGCAAATCCTTCTGACCCCCACGCCCCCACTGTAGGAGCTGCCGTAGGCTGCGATCTTTTGATCTTGATCTTTAAAAACAAGATCAAGATCAAAAGATCGTCCGATCGCGGCCCGAACCTTCAGCAGCTCCTACAGGGTTGCTTTCGACTTGTTACAGGATGTTTACGGATTTTTTACTATTGTTCTTCTACTGTTACACGCGCAACCGTGTGTGTTTTCTATTTGAGTAGAGGAAAAGTGCGAATGGCTTTGGGCAACGGACTGCGTTTACCGTCCATCACTCCGACCCGACTGGTGCTGCTGTTTTCCCTGGCATTGGTCGCGCTGTACAACCTGGCGACCTGGAAGGCGCTGGGCACGCTGATCACTTTGCAAGGCGCGCACAAACTGGGGTTTTTCGCCTCGTTCGGGCTGTTTTTATGGGCGGCTATCACTCTGCTGCTGACGCTGGTGTCATTTCGCTGGACGCTGAAACCGGCGCTCACCGTGGTTGCCCTGCTCTCGGCCTGCGCAGCTTATTTCATGAACGAGTACGGCATCACCATCGACACGGTGATGATCCAGAACGTCTTCGAAACCAATCCATCCGAAGCCGCCGCGCTGTTCAACAGCAAGTTGCTCGCTTACGTGTTGCTGCTCGGTGTGTTGCCGGCGGCGCTGATCTGGCGTTGGCCGGTGAGTTATCGGCCGTTCTTTCGCGGGTTGCTCAACAAGGTTCTGGTGATCGTCGGTTGCGTGCTGGTGATCGCCGCCTCAGTGGGCACGTTCTATTCGACTTACGCGCCGATCTTTCGCGAAGAAGACAAGCTCACTCACTTCATCAACCCGACCAATTACATCTACGCGATCAGCAAATACACCAAGCAACGCCTGGGCATCAAAAAGCACTTCGTGGTGCAGGCCATCGGCGAAGACGCGGTGATGAGCGCCAAGGCTGCCAGTCGCGAGAAAAAATCGCTGATGGTCTTCGTGGTCGGTGAAACCGCCCGCGCCGATCACTTTTCGCTGAACGGCTATGAGCGCGAGACCAATCCCGAGTTGAGCAAACTCGACATCCTTAATTTCACTCAAGTGCATTCCTGCGGCACGTCGACGGCGGTGTCGGTGCCGTGCATGTTCTCGATGTTCCCGCGTGAGGACTACAGCGACAAGAAAGGCAAAACCTACCAAGGCCTGCTCGACATCCTCCAGCGCGCCGGGGTGCAGGTGCTGTGGCTGGACAACAACAGCGACTGCAAAGGCACCTGCCTGCGCGTACCGCACCGCGACATCGCGAAGAACCAGCCGGGGCCGTTCTGCGACGGCAACAACTGCCTCGATGAAGCGCTGCTGGCGGACCTGCAAGGCTACATCGACAGCCTCAAGGGCCACGCGATCATCGTCCTGCATGCGGACGGTAGCCACGGCCCCGAGTATTACCAGCGCTACCCGCAAGACATGGAGCGTTTCAAGCCGATCTGCCACACCAACCAGTTGGGCAGTTGCAGCCGCGATGAACTGGTGAACGTGTACGACAACACGATTTTGTACACCGACCACTTTCTCGCCAAGGTCATCGAGTTGCTCAAGCGCAATCAGCAGACACTGGATACGTCAATGGTGTACGTCTCCGATCACGGTGAATCGCTGGGCGAAAATGGCCTCTATCTGCATGCGGCGCCCTATGCGCTGGCGCCTGAAGCGCAAACGCATGTGCCGATGGTGATGTGGTTTGGTGATCACACACTGGCCAATGAAGGGATTGATCGCGGGTGCCTGCAAGGCAAGACTGCGCAGGCAGATCTGAGCCACGACAACCTGTTTCACTCGGTGCTGGGGTTGTTTGAGGTAAAGACCTCGCTGTATCAACCGGGGCTGGATATTTTCCATGGCTGCCGGCCTTCAATGACCGCCGCGCAATAACCCGACTGGCTGATTGCTGATTGGCAATTGGCAATGTAGGAGCTGCCGAAGGCTGCGATCTTTTGATGTTGATTGTTAAAAACAGGATCAAAAGATCGCAGCCTTCGGCAGCTCCTGCAGGGATTGTCATAGGTTTGCCAGATAGGGCCACGGGTAGATGCCGCGTTGGTGGCCGTCGCTGAAGATCAGTTGTACGCCGTAGCCCTGGGGGTTGAGTTCGATCAGGCGTACGCGATCATCAACCATCGGCGTCACGCCTTGCAGGCGGAAGGCGCGGCATTGCGAGCATGGGCACTGGCGGCGCAGTTCGGCGTGGTTGAGTTGCTGTTCGCGGCCATCTGGCCAACCCAGGCGTAACGTCCGCTCGCTTTGCGAGTTACTGACCGACAGCGGGTTCATTGCAATTGACTCAGGGCAATGCGCACGGCTTTGCGCACTTCCGGGTCGCCGTCATCCTGCGCGGCCTGCAACGCGGCCACGGCACCGCGATCATGCAACTCACCCAAGGCCAGCGCGGCCTCTTTGCGCAGGTTGCTGATGCGATGGCCGAGGGTGTCGATCAACGCGTCGAGTGCCGGCGCGAAACGCAAACGACCGAGGCTGCGGGTGGCGCGCAAACGCACTTGCCAATAATCGTCGCTCAGCGCTTCGACCAACGCTGAGCCCGCATCAATGTGGCCGACCTTGCCCAAGGTCGTCGCGGCTTCTTCGCGCACTTGCCAGGCGTTGTCCTGCAAGGCCTGACGCAGAGCCGGCAGGACTTCGGCGCTGGAGGCCAGGCCCAACGCGCCGGTGGCCGCGCGGCGCACTTCGGTGTCGGGGTCATCGCTGGCCAATCGGGCTAATGCCGGTAATGCGTCAAGTTGCTTGAGCCAGCCGAGCACCCCGACGGCTTCGCGACGAACACTGGCGTCGGCATCGTTCAGCGCGGTGACTGCAGCAGGCGCGGCATCGGCGAAACGCAGTTCACGCAGGGCACGGAACGCCGCGATACGTACGCTGACATCCGCGTGATCAGTCCACGGCAAAATCACCCGCCCCGCCGCTTCGGTTTTCAGCAAGCTCAGACTCTGCGCGGCAGCGGATTGCACGGCGGGCGCCGGATCGGTCAGCGCCTCGCACAGCGCTTGCACGACTTCCTCATCCTCCCAGGCTTCCAGCAACCGCGCGGCTTCGGCGCGGACTTCTTCGGCGGGATCTTGTCCCAGCCGATCAACCAGCCAGAGCAAGCCATCCGGCTCTTCAAGATCGGCCAGATCAATCAGGGCAATACGGCGCACGCCAGCGTCTTCTGCAGTCAGGCGCGGTTGCAGGGCGAGAATGTCGTCGTTATCGGTCACAGCAAAAATAGAGGTCATAGGGCAAATCGCGGCAAAGGGTTTTCGGGAGGCAGGCCGAGCGGATTGAGGCGCGGCAGCGGTCGGTCGTCGTCGTGGCGCAGCAGGTCGAGGCAGTGGCGTTTGAGTCGGGAAAATTCGGCGCTGGTCACCAATTCGCTGGTGCGCGGTCGGGCAAAATCCAGGCGCAAATCTTCGATGATTCGCCCCGGCCGCGCGCTCATCACCAGCAAGCGGTCAGCGAGAAACAGTGCCTCGTCGATGTCGTGAGTGACGAACACCACGGTGGTGCGGATGCGCGTCCAGATGTCCAGCAGCAGCTCTTGCATGTTCAGCCGGGTCAGCGCATCCAGCGCGCCGAACGGCTCGTCCATCAGCAACAGGCGCGGGCGATTGACCAGCACCCGGGCGATCTCGACGCGTTGCTGCATACCGCCAGAGAGCTGATCGGGCCAGCGCTCAGCGAAACCTTCGAGGCCAACCAGTTTGAGGATGTCTTCAGCAGCGCGATGCCGTTCAGCCTTGCCAATGCCGCGCATTTTCAGGCCGAAAGCGACGTTATCGCGCACCGTGCGCCACGGAAACAGCGTGTGATGCTGGAACACCATGCCGCGCTGCGGTGACGGCCCGGACACTTCGCCGCCATCAACTTTCAAGCTGCCGGCGTGCGCACTCAAATGCCCGGCCAAGGCACCGAGCAAGGTCGATTTGCCACAACCGGACGGGCCGAGAATGCACACGAACTGGCCGGGTTCGATCTGGCAATCAAGCTCCCGTACCGCTTCGAACGCTTCACTTCCTTGGCCGAGGACGATGGACAATTGGCGAATATCGATCCGCCCTTCCGGGGTTTGCATCGCGCTCATCAGGCTTTTCCTCGCGGTCGATGCCAGGGTGTGAACAACCCGCCCAGACGTTTGATCAGCAGACTGCTGCCCATGCCCAGCACACCGATCAAGAGCATGCCGACGACGATGTCGGCGTAGTTCTGAATCGTGTAGGACTCCCAGGTGTAGTAACCGATACCGAACTGGCCGGAGATCATTTCCGCCGTGACCAGACAGAACCACGAAGTGCCCATGCCGATTGCCAGCCCCGTGATGATGCTTGGCGCAGCACCCGGCAGGATGACTTCCAGCAGGATCGCCCGGCGCCCTGCCCCGAGGCTTTTCGCTGAGGCGATCAGGCGTGGGTCAACGCCTTCTACGCCGTGCACGGTGTTGAGCAGAATCGGGAACAGTGCGCCGGTGAAGGTGATGAAGACCATCGACAGTTCGGAGGACGGGAACATCAGGATCGCCAGCGGAATCCACGCGACGGCGGGGATTGGGCGCAGGACTTCCAGCGGTGGCAGCAGCAAGTCTTCGGCCCATTTCGAGCGGCCGATGGCCAAGCCCAGGGCGATGCCGATGACCAGTGCCGCAAGGTAGCCGGCGAAAACGCGGCTGAGGCTGGCGGAAAGGTGCTGCAGGAGTTTGCCGGAGTCGCCGAGGCCCAGCGCGGCTTCGATCACCGCGATGGGTGTCGGCACGTTGGCGAAGGTGACGAGGCCGAGGTTCCAGTGATGGCTGGCGGCGAGTTGCCAGAACAGCAGGCAGAGCAGCAGTGAAGCGGCTCTAGATGTCCAGCGTAGGGTGGGTGATTTCATGGATCGGGTTTCCAGTTGTGGAGCTGTGTTGTGGCTGATATTTACCCCCTCACCCCAGCCCTCTCCCCCAGGGGGGCGAGGGGAAAGGGAGCCGATCTTCAAGCTGTTCAAAACCTGAGCCCGGCTCGATAGAGTCTTTTCAAAGCCCGAGTTCGACTCGGTATCTCAAGTCGGCGTACCTCGCCCAAACACCTCGATCAGTCCCCTCTCCCTCCGGGAGAGGGCTAGGGTGAGGGGCTCTTGATCTTCATCAACGCGAGGCAACGGCTTGGGTGGTGGCATCGGTGAAGTCAAAGACTTTGCCGCCCTGTGCCGAGGCAAATTGAGCAGCTTGGCCTTTGAGCAGGAATGCACTCAGGCGCCCCTTGGCATCACTGGCAAACCATGCCTGCTCAGCCAACAACTTGATCCCGCTATCACTGGCCTGTGCATACACCGCCCGAACGCTCTTGCCTTCCTGCTTCAACGCCGCCAGCGCAGTAAACGCCTCTTCCGCCGAGGCGTACTGGCGCACTTTGTCTTCGCCGCGCACCCAGATTTCAGCGACATGGCTGAAGTCAGTGATTGCTTTACCGGACGCTGCATCCGTGGCCTTCAGCGGCGTCTGCGCGTAGTTGGCCAGTTGCGCGGTGTAATCGAGGTTCGATGCCTTGAACGCCGCACGGATGTATTGATCGTCAATGAAGGTATTGAGGTCGAGGCCACGATCGGCCTTCTTCAGCAGCTTCAGCGTATCGATCGCCGTGCCGACCGCCTGGCGATATTCAGGCTTCCAGCTCAGGTCGCGGGTCTGCACGCCAAGCGGGCCGTGGAACAGGTAATTGACCTCGGCATCGACGCCAGTGACTTTGGCGATCAGCTCGCTGTACTTCTCCGGTTCCGCCGCGAGCAGTTGATTGGCCTCGATGCTCGCACGCAGGTAAGCGACGACGACCTCTGGGTACTTTTTCGCATACGCCTGATCCACCAGCGCACCGTGGAAGGTCGGCGCATTGGCCTGGGCGCCGTCGTAGATCTTGCGGGCGAAACCACGACTCGGGAACAGTTCGGCGAACGGCACAAAATCGGCGTGGGCGTCGATCTTGCCGGCCTGCAACGCGGAGCCGGCAACCTCCGGCGGTTGGGCGATGATGTTGACGTCTTTCAGCGGGTCCCAACCCTGTGCCGCCACCGCACGCAGCAACATGCCGTGGGCGGTGGAGGCAAACGGTACGGAAATGGTCTTGCCTTTTAGCTCGCTCAGCGACTGCACGCCCGACGCGCTCGGCACGACGATGCCGTTGCCGCTGCCTTTGATACTGCCCGACAGCACGCTGATAAACAGGCTGTGCTTACCAGCGGTTTCAAACGCCACGCCGTTGAACGCGCCGGGGAAATCGGCCATGGCGCCGAAGTCGAGTTTGCCGGCAACCATCTCGTTGGTCAGCGGCGCGCCGCTGGTGAAGTTCTTCCACTGCACGTCGTACTTGGCGTCTTTATAAGCGCCGTCGTGGGGCAGGTATTTGTCGATCAGACCGAGTTCACGAATCAACAAGCCGCCGGCGGCGCAGTTGATGGTGGTGTCTTGGGTGCCGATGGCGATGCGGATGGTTTCGGCCGAGGCCGACAAGGTGAACGAAGCCAGTACCAGACCGGCGATTGCTGCACGCAACATGGTTGTTTCCCCTCGAATCATTTATTTGAGTTCGTCTCCGCCGCGATCAGGGCGCGGTGGGAAACGAGGGGTTTTCGATGAATCCAGCGTCCGGTGTTTCCGGATGGCTTTGCGGTATCTGGGCCGGCCTCATCGCTGGCAAGTCGAATCGTCGCACCGCAGCTCCCACAGGGATTTGCGGTGGGACCTAAATTTTGCAAACACCCGAGAAACCTGTGGGAGCTGGCTTGCCAGCGATGAGGCCCTTTCAATCAACGCAATAAATAGGGAATGTCGACTTTGACGGCGCCCGTCGGGCAATCCTTCTCGCACGGCATGCAGTACCAGCATTCGTCAAAAGCCATGTAGGCCTTCTGCGTCGCTGGATTGATCGCCAGCAAGTCCATCGGGCAAACGTCGACGCACACGGTGCAGCCCTTTTCGGCGATGCATTTGTCCTCGTCCACGGTGACGGGGGCGTTGGAGCGGAAGAAGATTTCCTGAGCTTGATAGGCCATGGTTCGGACTCTTTGATTTATTGATGTATCAAGCGGCGAAAGCGCCGACCCGCAAGCGGTCGTAGGCCTGCATTTCTTCGGCATCAAGCGGGATGATGTAAGGCTCGACGGCTTTCTTGAAACTGGTCATCTGGCCGTCATCGCCCTTCTTCAGGTGGCAATGGCAGAACCACTCGCTGTCGTTGCGCTGCGGGTGGTCGACGCGATAGTGGTACAGGCCCCAGCGGCTTTCGGCACGGAACAACGAGGCGCGGGCGGCCATTTCGGCGCAGTCGCGGATCACGCTGGTCTCCATCGCACGCATCAGTTCGTGGGCGTTGTTGGCCTTCATCTGCTCGAGATCGCGTTCGATGTCGCTGAAGCGTTGCAGGCCGATCTGCATTTTCTTGGTGACTTTCGGCGGTTGCAGGTAATCGTTGACGAAGCGTCGCAGCTTGTACTCGACCTGTGCCGGCGGCAGGCCATGTTCGCGATCCAGCGGTGCGTAGACCCGGGCTTTTTCTTTCTCGATCTGCTCGGCATCCAGCGCGGAAAACTCGCGCCCGGCGACGAAATCAGCGGCGTTGTGCCCGGCAAACCAGCCGTAGGTGAACGCGCCGAGCATGTAGTTATGCGGCACAGCGGCCATGTCACCCGCCGAGTACAAGCCTTTCACCGACGTCTCGGCGCGTTCGTTGACCCACACGCCAGACGCCGAGTGACCGCTGCAAAAACCGATTTCGGAGATGTGCATTTCGACCATTTGCGTGCGGTAATCAGTGCCGCGATTGGCGTGAAACTGGCCGCGACTCGGGCGCTCGTTGCTGTGCAGAATCTCCTCGATGTTCTGGATGGTTTCCTCGGCCAGGTGATCGAGTTTGAGGAACACCGGGCCGTTGCCGCTCTCCAGCTCCTGGTGAAACTCCCACATCATTTGCCCGCTCCAGTAGTCGCACTCGATGAAGCGTTCGCCCTTGTTGTTGGCGGTGTAGCCGCCCAGCGGGCCGGTGACGTAAGCGCAGGCCGGGCCGTTGTAATCCTTGATCAGCGGGTTGATCTGGAAGCACTCGAGGTTGGCCAGTTCGGCGCCGGCGTGATAGGCCATCGCGTAGCCGTCACCGGCGTTGGTCGGGTTTTCGTAGGTGCCCATCAGGTAGCCCGACGATGGCAGGCCGAGTCGCCCGGCAGCGCCGCAGGCGAGGATCACCGCTTTGGCTTTGATCACATGGAAATCAGCGGTGCGGCAGTCGAAGCCCATCACCCCGTTGACGGTGCCCTCCTCGTCGGTCAGCAATCGCGTGCAGACGAGGCGGTTGGTGATGCTCACTCGCGCACGTTTCAACTGGCGATAAAGAACCTTTTTGATGTCGTGCCCTTCCGGCATCGGCAGCACGTAGGCGCCCATGTGGTGGACTTTTTTCACCGCATAATCGCCGGTTTCGTCCTTCTCGAACTTCACGCCCCAACGGTCGAGCTGCTCGATGGTTTCGAAACTGTGGGTCGCGTAGGCGTACACCGCTGCCTGATTGACGATGCCGTCATTGGCGATGGTGATTTCCTTGGTGTACTGCTCCGGCGTCGAGTGGCCGGGGATGATCGCGTTGTTCAGGCCGTCCATGCCCATGCTGATCGCGCCGCTGCGTTTGACGTTGGCCTTGTCGACCAGCAACACGCGCAGGTCGCGGTTCTTTTCCTTGGCTTTGATCGCGGCCATCGGCCCGGCAGTGCCACCGCCGATGACGACAATGTCGTATTCCTGTTCGAGAACGTTGCGGGTCATGCCTGCTCCCCTTTTTGCCGGTCGATCCGCAGGCGGTACTGGAATGCATCGCCACGGTAATAAAGGTGTTCGAAATCCAGCGGCTGGCCCTGTGCGTCGTGGGTCAGACGTTCAATGCGCATGATCGGCGAGCCAGCCTCGACGTTCAGCGCCTGGGTCAGGTCGCTGTCAGCCAGCACCGCGTCGATGGCCAGATCGGCGTGGCCGAGGGCGATGCCGCAGTCGTTTTCGAGGATCAGGAAGATGTCGCGGGTGACCAGATCGGCCTTCTCCAGGCGCTCGCCGACGGCTTTTGGCAGGTAAGTGATTTCCAGCGAAATCGGCTCGCGATTGATCAACCGCACGCGTTTGATCTGCGCGACGATCTCGCCTTCGGTGACCTGCAAACGCTCGGCGACGCGCTTGTCGGCCGGGATGAATTTGAAGCTGCGCAGGCGGTTGATCACCTCGTAGCCACGGCCGGTCATCGACTCGGCGAGGCCTTGCAGGCTGCTGACGTTTTGAAAGGTTTTCGGCTTGGCGACGAAGGTGCCTTTGCCGTGGATCTTGAAGATCAGCCCCTCTTTTTGCAGATCGCCGAGCGCCTGACGCACGGTGATGCGGCTGACTTTGAACAGCGCACCCAGCTCGCTTTCGGAAGGCATCTGGCTGTCTTGCGGGTATTCGCCGTCGAGAATGCGCGCACGGAGGACATCGCGCAGTTGGGTGTGCAGCGGGACGCTACTGAGGGAGAGAACGTTATCGGTCATCACGGGATCACTTGTTATAACGAGTTATGACGTGATCTTAGAGTTGTTATGACAAGGTTAGAAATATTGTTTGGGCATAACCTTAGATGCATGACACACGCGATTCCCTGTGGGAGCTGGCTTGCCAGCGATGGCGTTCTGTCAGCCAACTGATTGGCTATCTGAACCACCGCTATCGCTGGCAAGCCAGCTCCCACAGGGGATGGTGTAAGACTGGAGGTCAGTGGCGTTTGAGAATTTGATCCATGACCCAATCGGTCTTGAGCGCTTGTTCGGCGACGGCGGGATGTTCTGAACCACCACGAATATGCGCATTCATGCCCAGCACGTGATGCCACTGAATGTGTTCGTGATGCGGGATTTCCAGGCTAATGATTTCATCGGCATGCAATTGCACGGGATGCTCATCAAACACCGAAAAACTGATGCGCCCAAGACTGCCGATAATCTCGACGCGATCCTCGCGCCGATCCGCAACAAAATTCCAGCACCCCATGCCCAGCGCCCCGGAGGCAAACCGCCAACTGGCGCTGACGGCATCTTCGGCGGCATACAAACCGGCTTGACGCGCGGTGAATCCAGCGACTTCGACAATGTCGCCGAGCAGATACTGGAACAGGTCAAAGCCATGGCTGGCGAGGTCGGCAAAGTAACCGCCACCGGCCACCGCCGGATCGGTACGCCAGTTGTCGCGACCGTCCAGATCCGCCGGCGAAGGCGCTTTGCTCAGCGTCCAGCTCAGATGCCGAACCTCACCAATACGCCCCTCCTCCAGCCACTGCCGCACCTGCGCAAAACGCGGCAACGAACGGCGGTAGTAGGAAACAAACAAACGCAATCCGGCCTCGGCAAACGCCTGCTGCATCTCGCGGCTTTGCCCGGCATTCAGCGCCATGGGCTTTTCCACGCAGCAATGTTTGCCGGCGGCAGCGACTTTCAAGCTGTAGGCATGGTGGCTGTCGGGCGGCGTGGCGATGTACACCGCGTCGACCTCGGGATCGTTGATCAGCGCATCGACGTCGGTGTAGACCCGCGCAATGCCGTGGCGCGCGGCGTAGTCAGTCACCGCCTCAAGGCGTCGGCCCATCACCGCCACCAGCGCCGAACCGGGCGCCTTATAGAAGGCCGGCCCGCTCTTGCGTTCAGCGACGCTGCCGCAACCGATCATGCCCCAACGCACCACGTCCATGTCCATTCCTTTAGCCGATGCGCAAGGCGCGCAGATCGAGGTGACCGTCCTTCAGCGGCGGGCACCAGTAGTAGCCGCCGGTGATCGGCCGGCTGATGCGATACAAACCGTCGGTGATGCCATCTTCCAGGCCGCTCATGCGTCGCAATTGCGCTTCGAAGGCATCCAGCGAGAAACCAAAGGCGAGGAACATCAGCCCGGCGCGATCACCTTCGATCCACGGCATCGAGCGGCGCACGACGAACGCTTCCGGGGCGAAGCTTTCCTGCGCGGTGCGTTTGACGTGGGCGGAGACTGGCGCGTCGTCGATCTCTTCGTTATCGCTGAGGCGACGGCCCATGATGTTGTCTTTGTCGTCGGCCGAGAGTTTGTGGAAACCCTTGAGGTCGTGCTGCCATTGCTGGATCGCGGCGAAGCTGCCGCCGACCATGCCGTCAGTGCCGGCGCTTTGCAGGGCGGCGGCGATAGCGGCTTCGTCGTGCGGGTTCTCGGTGCCGTCTTCGTAACCGGTGAGGTCGTGGCCGTCCTTGTGGCGGAAGGCTTCCTGCATTTCGACCAGGCGCAGGGCCGGGGCCAGTGCGGCTTCGAGGGCGTTGCAGCGGTTGAGCAGTTCACCACGGTCGACGCCGTGCAGCCAGACCCACAGTGCGTGTTGGGTCGACGGGTTTTCGACGCCGACGCCGCTCATGGCCGGGAAGCTGCGCAGGCCGTCGATCTGCACGTTGAGGGCCTTGGCCAGGGACTCGCCAAATCCGACCACTGCCGACTTGCCGTCCACCTGATTGATCAGGTTGTCGATCGCCTGCGGCAGTGCTGCTACCGACTCGAGGGCGAAAAACAGATGGCGTGCTTGCGCAGGAACGGGGGTGGCGAGAATGCCCGGCTGGTAGTAACTCATGTGAACTCCTTGGAAAAGTGCGCGGGAGTTTACCTGTGGCCGGACAGTTTGTGGGGATTCAGAAGGCGCTGACGATGACCTGTGGCGAGGGGATTTATCCCCGATGGGCTGCGAAGCAGCCCCAATTTCATTCAATTCGGTACATCTGATAAATCGCGGTGACCGGTTTTCAGGACTGCTTCGCAGCCCATCGGGGATAAATCCCCTCGCCACAAAGGGTCATGTGCACTAAGCCGTAGTGCTCTCATGCCGCCACGCACTCGGGCTCAGCCCCGTCCAGCGCTTGAACGCCCGGCGAAAACTGCGCACATCGCTGTAGCCCACCTCTTCAGTAATCCGTTCGATCGGCATATCGGGATTGGCCAGCAAACTCATCGTCCGCGCCTGGCGCACCTGCTCCAGCAGCGCCTCAAACGTCAGCGCATGCTCAGTCAAGCGCCGACGCAACGTGCGACTGCTCATGTTCAAATCACCGGCAATCTTTTCGATATGGCTGCCACGACTCAGGTCCCGGGCAATCGCCCGCTCCACCGCCTGAATCAGATCAAGCTTCTGATGCACCTGCGCCGCTTCCAGCTCCAGCAAGGCAACCGCCTGACGCAGCGCCAGCGAATGATGGTTGGGCAGGTTGACGTCCAGCCATTGCACATCGATCAGCATGCGATTGTGCAAGCAACCAAAACGCACCTCCGGTCCCAGCAGACGATGGTATTCGCTGAGGTAATCCGGCGCGGCGTGCACAAACTCGACGGCAATCGGCTTGAAATCAGCGCCCGCCAAGGCTCGGCCGTACACCAGCAAACTGGCGAAAAACTCTTCCACCGCGAACACCTGAACATCGGCAAACGGCAAGCGACATTCAGCATCGAGATGCACCTGAGCGCCGACCACATCGACACTGGACACCACAATCCCGCCCGAGGTGTGCTGATGACGAATCCCGAGGGCAAAGGCATCGCGCAAAGTCTTGCACAGCGACAACACATGCCCAAGCAAACCCAGCGTACCCAGCACGTTCTGCGCGCCGACCCACAGCCCCAAACCTTGATTGGGCAGCACTTTGAGTGCGCGTTGAATCATTGCCACGGCCTGGCGATAGGAAATTCGCTGCGCCGGGTCTTGCAGATCTTCAAGGGTAAAGCCCAGGCCACGGCACAGGCTTTCGGGGTCGACGCCCTTGTTCTGCGCAACTTCGGCGAGGGTTTGCAGGAGGAACGGCGAGACCAGCGCCAGTTCGAAAGTCGGGTCTTGGACTTTTACATTCATGGGGATGACATTCCGGATCACGCTTGATTGTTATTTTTGTAACCGGTTATGTCGATGGAAGTTAGCACAGGGTTTGCCAGCTGTCCGCAGAAGTCCCCTCAGTGTCCGCCAATACCCTGCCCTGCCGGGCGCCAAGCGCTTATTTCTAGAGTGCCGGGCGGACTGCGTGCCGGCGTTGCGCCCAAAACACAATAATAATGAGGACGGATATGCACCCGAACCGCGCGACATTCCCCCTGCGCCTGGCCCTTTGCTTGCTGGGCGGCGCCGTGACCCTACCGGCGTTGGCGACCGAAGCCGGCGTCGACAACATCGGCCCCGGCACCGACGGTTTCTTCATGCTGCCGCTGGACGTCAACAGCCTTCCGGAGAACATGGTCGCGTTCAACCTCTACTACAACCACTACAAATCACGCAGCCTGAACATCAGTTCACTGGGCGGCAAAGTGCACGATGTCGAGATCGAGTCGACCGCGGTGATCCCGCGCCTCGACTACCTGAGCCCGGTGCGGGTGTTGGGTGGGCGGCTGGCCGGCTACATCGCGCAGCCGTGGTTGAAGCAGGAAGTCTCGGTGTTCGGCCTGAGCGACACCCGCGAAGGCATGGGCGATACCACCATTGCACCGATCATTCTGTGGGACATGGGCAAGAACCTGACCCTCGGCGCGGCCATCGAAGTCACCGTGCCGACCGGCGAATACAGCGTCGACCGGCTGGCCAACACCAGCAACAATTTCTACACCTACAAACCGTTGTTCTCCTTCACCTGGCTGCCGACCGACAAGACCGAAGTGTCGATGAAGACCACCTACAGCTTCAACGAGAAGAACAAGGACACCGACTACAAGTCCGGGCAGATCTTCCATTTCGATTATTCGGCCAGCTACAAGATCACCGACGACCTGATGCTCGGCCTCAACGGCTACTACCTCAAGCAGACCACCGACGACAAACAGTTCGGCCACACCGTGCAGTTTGCCGGACAGGACGTCGATGACGGCGTGCGCGGCGAAGTCTTCGCGATTGGTCCGGCCCTGCACTTCACCTTCCTCAAATACGCCAGCGCGGAGATTCGCTGGGCCAAGGAATTTGATGTGGAGAACCGCCCGCAAGGCGAAATGCTCTGGGCGAAAGTCAGCATCCCCTACGCCTTCTGAACTCCCTGTAGGAGCTGCCGCAGGCTGCGATCTTTTGATCTTGATCTTTAAAAGCAAAATCAAAAGATCGCAGCCTGCGGCAGCTCCTACAGGTGATAAAAAAAGGGCGACCAACCGGCCGCCCAAACGTACTGCACGAGAGTCTGTTACAGGGTCAGTTGCCCGCGCTCCTCCTCGGTCAACTGCTGTTTCGCCTGTTCATCCAGCGCCCCTGCCCCCAGTACCTGCACCGGGCTGTTCGGGTTGTAGCCCGGCGCCGGGGCACGGCTTGCACCATCGCGAGAAGGCGCAAGTTGTTCGTTGCCGAAGCTGAGCACCTGCACGGTAAACACCGACGCCTGGTTCTGCCGCGCAGCTGCTTGCTGCTGACGAGCGACGTCTTCCGCCGCTTGCGTGGCCGAGGATGCAGCGGAACTGGCTGATGTGATCGCGCCGGTGTTCACCGCCGACACCACCGGCACACCCGACGCCTTGCCCTGCACCGAAATGTTGGCGGCGTTGACCACCGTCAGTGCGGCAATGTTGACGTTGCCCGACACACGAATCCCCGCCTCGCCGGCATCGATGGTGCCGAGCGGCGCGATCAGGTCGATGTCGCCCGGCGCCACTTCGGCGATCGGGTTGAGCGTGGCGATACCGGCACCGGTGCTCGGTACCGACGGCGACAGGGTCACGTTGCCCCAGGTGTCGTACACGCGTTTCGGCGGGGTGTAGACCACGGTGGTTTTCGAACCGCGACCGGCGTTGATGTCGCCCTCGGCGGACCAGCCAAGGATCGAGCCACCGAAGGTGGTCATGATCCGGCTCTGCCCCAGCAGAATGCTGCCCTGCGAGTAGAGCTGAATGTTGCCCGAGCCTTGGGTGATGATCCCCGCCGTCGACGGTGGCGCGGCGCCTTCGATGCCGAATACCTGGCCACCGCCCGGCGTGAGCATCTGAATGTCGCCGCCAAACAGCGTCTTGACCCCGGCGCCGCCGTACAGCGTGATGTCGCCGTCATACTGGATCGGATTGCCCGCCACATCAGTGCTCGGGAACAGCGCCGCAATCGCGTTGCGTCCACGCAAGTAACTGCCTTTGCGCGGGCCGTCGACATCGTTGTATTCCAGCCCTGCGGCACGCAGTTCGGCGAAATACACCTGACGCGCAAAGACCGCCTGTTCGACGTTCGGCAATCCTGCAAAAAAGGCCTGTGCCTGCTCCGCACTGCCGCTGAAGCCGTAGCCAAGGGTCAACCAGCTGTGCAATTCGTCGAGGTAGGTTTTTGCCACCTTGCCCGGCTGGCCGCTGAGGGCCGCGTCAGGACGGGCCAAGTTCTGCGGGTTCAGGTAACGCGCAATGAACCGCGAATAATCCGCACCTTGCGCACCCGATCCCGCCTGCAACACCAGACTGGCCCCAGGGCGATTGTCGCCCGCCACCAACGGCCCGAGGCTGGTGATACTGGCGCGATCTTCCATCAGCAGATTACGCCCGGCACTGATGTCCAGCAGGCCGGGGCCGGCGATGTCAAAGCTGCTGTAGAGAATGTCGCGCCCAGCCGCAACCCGTGACACATCACGAGGATCGTCATGGATGAACAGGTTGCCCGAGGAGGTAACGGCTTCGTTGTTCCAGCCTATTTGCGTCGGTGCCGAGGTCGCCTGCCCAAGATTGGTCCCGGAAGCCACGATGTCGCGACCGGCTAACATCCAGACCGGTGCAGCGCCCTCATACCAGGTCCGCAGCGACGTGTTGAAGTGCAAGTTTTCACCGCTGCGAACGCCCACCAGGTCGCCGCTCAGGGCATAGAACCGTGCCTGTGTCCGGGGCGCTGTCGAGCGCGAATAACTGTCGGCACCGAACGCAAACAACGGGTAGCTGACATTGAGATTCGGCGCCACCCCGTCAACGTTGTAATTGCTCATCAGCGGTCTGCTGTTGCCAAACTGGGCGTAACCGGTGAAGGCTGGCGCAAACGGCGTGGCGATGGCCGACAGGCTGGCGCCGGACTGATTGATCGCGTAGCCACCGGCGTAGATCGAATCGCCCGCCAGCAACTCCAGTTGCCCCGCGTTCGAAGGGGCCAGCAACAGCGAATAACCCGTCGCCGGCGTGACACCACTGCCCTGACTGTAGGCCGCCGACGGGCCGGCATAGATAGAACCCTGGCCGGCGACGGCGCGTAGAATCGAGGGGTACACAAAGCGCCCGTCAGTCGGTGAGGTATTACGATTGGCCACGGGGCCCTGTTCGTTGACTTCGGCCAACTGCGTGCCTGGCGTCAGATTGCCGCCCGCCGAGAACAAGTCGATGGCGGTGTGATCGGTCCACAACGAGAACCCGGCCAGCCCGCCACCCGCATGCTCGACGCCTTGCTCATCGGTAAACGGCGTAGAGTTCTGCAGCCGCACCCGGCCCGGGTCAACGGCACCGCCGAGCACCAGATCGCCGCGCGTATTGATGCGCATACCGGAGTCGCCGGGGATCAGCACGAGGCCGCCCGAGGCACTGCCAAGTGTCGAAGTGAACGCATCCAGCGCGCGGGTTTCGCGAGGGTCCTGATAAACGCTCGACGCACCGTATTGCAGATTGATGCCACCCGAAGCGCCGCCCGAAAGTTGCGCCGCGCCGCGCAGGTTGATCAACGCGCCTTGCAAATCGTGTCGCGGATTGGCGCTGCCTGTCTGCCCGGCTCGCGCTTGCAGCGACGGGTTGAGCGACCCGCCGATGCGAATGTCCATGTCGCCGCCACCGGTCAACTGCAGGTTGCCATCACTGCCCACCCGACCGGTGCTGCCAACCGCCACGATCAGTCCCTGACTGCGCGGATTGAACAGCGTGTCGCCGATCGGTTTGAGCATCCCGGCATCGCCGCCGGCACGCAGGCTGACGTTGCCTCCGCCCAACGCGCCGAACCCGGTGAATCCCACCAGATACGGCCCGCTGTCGGTGCTTTGATCCGGCAACGGTTGACTCGCGTAGCTGCCGAAGTTGATCCACCAGGCGGCGGGCACATCACTGTTGCCGGTGCCTTGGCGCCAGAGCCAGTTGCCCACGGAAACACTGGCGACCTGCTCGCGAAGGTCGGCCAATGAGCTGGCGACCCGGCGCCCGACCACGTCTCCTGACACCGAGCCTCCGGCATTGATGGTCAGATTGCCACCCAATTCCGGATACCAGGCCTGGTAAAGACTTTCGCTGCCGCCATTGACCCATTTTTCATAGTCGGCGCCTTTGCTGCCCAGCACCGAACCGTCGTCCGACAAACGTCCACGCTGTTGGTTGAAGCGCGGATCGATAGCGCTGGACTGAGTGCCGGCGGTGTACACGCCAAACGGTGAGTCCATGCTCAAGTCGCCGCCGGCGATCAGGTCAAGATCACCGGTGCCTGTGCGCAGCACACTGAACATCTGCGTGTGCGGCGCGACACTGATGCCGCCCTTGTTCGGCGTGCAGGAGTTTGGATCGGCATCACACCACCAATTGTCGTCAGGGCTGACCGGCGTGCCCGGTGGCATGCCCGCCTGATTGTCGACCGCCCACAAGAACTTGGCCGGCATGTCACAGACGCCTGGCGCGAGATCGCACATGTACAGATCGTCATCGCTGACCACGTCGCCCGGCGTATAACCCCACGGGTTATCCGCCCAGGTCGTCTCGAGTTTTTTCTCGGTCACGGTCAGGCCGTAATGGTTATCGGCCAGGCGCAGGTTGCCCTCGCTGGTCAACGGTTGCACTGCACGATTGTCGGCGGCCGTGAGGTCCGCCCCGGCCACCAGGCGCATCGACCAGGAGGCGCTGCCCGACGGCAACATGCTCGCAATGGCCCAGTTGCTGCCCTGCTGCGTGGCGTTGGAATAGCCACGCAGTTCGAGGAATGCGACGCCATCGGCCAGCACCACGTTGGTCATGGACGGGATCAACGAGCCACGCAACAAGGCCAGCGAACCACTCAGCTTCACCCCTTCGCTGACGTTGTCGGCGCCCAGCGAAACCGGCAGCGGCACGCCTTTTGGCCAGACCATGGCTTGCAGCGCGGCAGCGTTGCTCAAGCGCGTACCGGCGCCGAGGCGGCTGCCGGATGCCAAGGTCACGTTATCCTTGAGCAAAGTGCCTGCGGCATACAACAGGTTGCCCGACGCGTCATGCACCGCGCCCGACAAAACGGTTCCCGCTGCGACTTCGTAGTTGCCCGCCAGAATTCCTTCGGTTGGCAAAACCGTACCGCCCGCCAGCGTGCTCGCCTGGATCGGTACGTTGTAGTTAAGCGTCGTGCCCACCGGGAACTGCGTGCCCTCGGCGAGGGTGACGCCGGTGCCAGGCACCGTCAGGTCGCCGCCAAAGGGCTGTACACCCGCCAGCAGTTTCCAGCCGGCGTCGTCGACGGTTTCCGGTGGCGGTGCGAAGCCGTCGTTGAGGCTGCCGTAAATGTCGAGGTTGCCACCGGCACGCATCACCAGGTTGCCCGCCTCGCCGGACCCGTACACCGAGGTCTTTTGTGTGTGCGGATTGAGACTGGCGTAACGGTAACGGGAGAGATCGATATCGCCTTCCACCAACAGATCGCCGTGCTCGGTGTTGCTGGCGATTTCAACCCCTGGGCGCAGATGGAATGCATCGGCGTAGGTCGCATTGTGCAGGCCGGCGAGTTTGCGTTGCAGCAGATCGGCGTTGCCCAGCGCGGCGTTGATAAAGGTGCTGCTGTCGCCATCGATGCGCTCGAACAGCGCCTGATCGATCACTTGATACGGCCGGCCGCTGGCCGCCGGGTCGACACCGTCGCGGGCATCGGTGTAGCGGCGCACGGCGTTGAGGCCGATGGAACGGGCGCCCTCGATGGTCAGCGCGCCAGCGGCGTCGATAGCGATATCGTTGCTGCCCAGCCGTGGCGCGTTGAGTTCCAGGGTGCCGCGCCGGACGCCGTCGTTCTGCCCCGGCAATGTGCCGATGGCGGCATCGGTGCCGTGGCGCAGGTCAATCCGCGCACCCGAGGCCAGCGTCAGCCCCCCTGCCGTGGCATTGAGTTCAACCATGGCGCGGTTCGGTGCGTCGATGATCTTGCCGTAGCTGTCGACACGCAATACCCGGCCATGGGCATCGAGCACCGCGTTGCCAGCGACCGTCAGGCCGTTGCGGGCAGACAGGCGAATGTTGCCGACCCGTTCACCACTGGCATCGATCAGGCCGGCAACCGTAAGGCTGCCATTGTCCACCGACACATTGATTTCGCCAGCCTTGAGCCCGTCGCCAATCAACAGATCGCCCTGCTTGAACTGGAAGCTGCGACTGCCGAACACTTGTCCGGCATTCAGGCGCTGGTTGAGCGTGGCAAACTGTTCGCTCAATTCACCGCCCAGTCGCTGCGCGCGGATGTCCACGCCGCCCGCCTTGTAGGGCACCCGCGTACCGCCGGCATCGTAATCGCCGCTGCTGGCGCCGAAAATCTCGCCTTGCAGATCAACCACGCCGGCGTTATCCGCCAGGGCCACGGCGCTGAGATTGCCGGCCTGATTGTTCTGCGCCGACAGGTCGATACGCGAACCGGCCGCCTGAACAATGTTGCCGCTGTTGCTGTACAGCGCGACATCGCCGCCCCAACTGTATTTGCTCACGTCGTTGAACGGCAGCGTCCGCCCGGCGAGATCCAGTTGAGCGTGGCTGTTGAGGATCAGATCGCCCTCGGACTTGACCACCAGCCTGCCGCTGGCCAAGGCGATGCGACTGTCGAGCACGACATCGTGGGCATCGAGCGTCAGTTGCGCGCCGAGGGCATCGGCGACGGGCGCCGCGCCGGTACCCGACAGCGTCAGATGATTGCCGGCCTTGAGCGTATTGACCGAAGCCGCATCACCGGTCAGCAGCGGTGTACGCAGGTTCAGGTTGCCGCCGCTGTAGGTGTAACCCTTGACCGGATCGTAAGCCCCCTGCTCCTGATACACCGCAAGGCTGCCCTTATGGTTGGCGGTGATGCGTTCGCTGGCCGTCAGGTTGACGTTGGCAAAGCCCAGCGCCAGGCGATCGTTTTGATCCAGGCCGCTCGCTTGCGGGTCCGGACCGTAGCCGAACTCGATGCGCTGCGCCTGAATGTCCAGCGTGCCCTGCCCGCTGCCGGCGCCACCGTTGACGACGGCGCCGGGGGTTTGCGGCGCGCCGTTCCAGATAAGGTTGGCAGTGCGGATCGTCGCCACATCGCTGGCCTCGCCCTGGCCGTAGATCGCCGGTGTGGTCAGCACCAGGCTTTGCAATTTGCTCTGGCCCGTCTGCCGATCCAGCGTGTCGAGCGTCACGTCGCCGAAGAAATTGAACGCGTCACGGGCGGTCAGGCTCAGGGTCTCCAGCGCTGGCGCGCCGTATTGCGTATCACCTAGCAGCAACCGGTCGAGCACATTCTGGCTGAGCATCAGGCCCGCAGGGACCCGGTCACCCGCAGCGGCAAGCGCAGCGGCACCGCCGGAGTTGACGGCGCCTACGGCGAGGGTCAGATGACGCGTGCCGAAGCGCACCGCCTCGCCGAGTTCGAACTGATTGTCGGTGGCCGCCGTGATGCTGCCCGACGAATAGAGCACCGAGGGCTGCTGGCACACCTGCGTCGCGCAGGTGCCGATGTAGATGCTGCCCGCGGCGAAACTGCTGCTGACCTCCGGTGCCAGGACCTTGGTCCAGCCGTTCGATGCCAACAGCAGGCTGGCCGCGCCGGTCTGATAGATGTAGCCCGCGCGGGAGTCATAAGACACCTCGCCCCGGCCAAGGGTGTTGATCCCGGCACCGGCCTCGACGGTGATCCCGCCGTTCCTGTTGTTGGTCCGCAACACCACTTCCGGCGCCGACAACACCGCCCCTTCACGCAGGGTGATGGCGTTGGTGTTGCCGACAAACGAAATGATATTGCCGGCCGAGCGGTAATCCACCGTCGGTTGTGCCCCCAGCGTCAACCGACCCGCATCAAGCTTGTTCAAGGTATCGGCGTACAGCGAAACGCCGGAAAAGTCCGCGGTTCGTTGATGTCCGGCGCCGAGGATTTCGAACGTCGAAGCCCCGCCACGCACCACCGCCCCGCCCTTCATGCCGCCTTCGGCAGGCTGGAACCGCACCTGGCCGTTGAAGTCCACGGCGACCTGCTCACCGCCCTGCAACAACTCGAAGTTAAGGGTTTTGCCATCCATGGGCGCCAACGCCCGAGGCACGCCCCGGCGGGCTGCATCGTTCTTGATGAACTGGGTGAAGCTGGTTTCGTTGTATTGCGAATAGCGGCGCAGGACGTCGGCCGGGGTCACGATGATCTGGCTGGCGACACTGTCACGCAGAGCGGTGTTGGCAATCGACATCTGCCCGGCGCTGCTCCACGACCCGTTGCGCATTTGCAGCGCGCCGCTCACCAGGCTCTGTGGGGTCTGGCCATTGACTTCGACCCGGAACGCGCCGGGCAACAAGGCGAATGTCGATGGCAATAACGTGTAGGTGCCCGCCGCCAGGCCCGGAACACCTGCGCCCAGGGTGATCTGTTGGCCGATACTCGGGTCTGCCGCACCGGCCTCGCCGAGCATTGGCGCATAGGTGCTCTGATTGCCCGGGACAATCGCATACACCGGGTTGCTGCTCAGCCCGGGCAGGCTGAACGAACCGTCGCTGGCATTGCGTACCAGTGGGTTGAAACGCGCGTCCGTGGAGCCACCGCGTCCGGACACGAAACCGGCACCGCGCAGGTCGCCACCGCCGGACAAATCGATCAGCGCGCCGTCCTGCACGTCGACGTATTGCGACTTCAAGGTCACGCCCGCCGGCCCGCCGACAATCCCGCGCAACACCACCGACTCACCGTTGTAGCGGTAGTCGATATCGTCGGTAGTGCCGCCATACGGCATGACCAGCCCGGCACCACTGACCGACGTGACGCTGCCCGGCAACAGGGTCAGTTCACGGGTTTTGGTGAATATCTCATCGCCCAGACTGATGGCCCCCAGCGGGGCGCGAATGACCCCGCCCTGTTCGATGTTGCCGGCAATCAGTGACAGGCTGCCAAACACCGAATAAGGCAACGCCGCAGGGGCCGGGCCTTGCTGACCGACGCGCAGGGTGTGTACCGGATCGTTGGTACCGCCCTGATAACCGACGCGCACTTCGGCCGTCGTGTCGCTGGCCGGATAGATCTGCGCGGCCGTGAGGTTCAGGTCACCTGCCGTCCACAACTGCGTTTTGACTTGTTTGTCGGTCGGCGCCAGGAAGCGCAGGTCGCCGCTGCTGCCCAGCGACACCTGATCGAAGCCACGGCGATTGAGGTCGACGGCCGGAGCATTGAGTTGCTGAATCGAACCCTGCGCACCGAACGACAGACTGTTGACCACATCAAGCAGATTGGCCGACACGTTGAACTGCGCGGCGGACAAGTGCGTCGTCGGGCTGTTGATGACCCGGGGACGCAAGGAACCGGGAATGCCGAAATAACTGCCCACACCGGAAAGACGGATGTACGGCGCGGTCAGGTTGATCCGTGCGGTATCCACGGAGCGCTCGGCCAGCGACAACGCGCCAGCGTAAAGATTGAGGCTCTGGTTCATGTGCAGATCGACATTGCCGTCGAACGACAACAGCCCGTTACTCAGCAAACCAAGGTTGTCGAAACCGCCGGACATCAAGCGCTCGGCACTCAATCGCGCACGGCCATACTGCAACGCCGTGGCGGTCGCGCCCGGCTGAAGGTCGACGGGCAACTGCAACTGATCGGCCTGTTGGCTGATGATCATCTCGCGCGGCAGGCGCACGGCGTTTTCAGCATTGGTCAGGCGGTACAACGGGGTTTCCAGGGCAATGTCCAACTGGCCGCCCGCCGCGCCGGCGCCACCGGCAGCAGCCTGCAACTGGCCATCGATAAACAGGCCATTGTAGGAACTCAAACTGATGCGGCCACCGTCGGTGGCGACGCGGGTCGCGCCTTGGCCCTTGATATCCAGCACGGTTTGCGTGCCGCTGGCCTCCAGCCGCGCACCTTCACGCACGATGACGTAGGCGTCGGCAGCCGTCGCGGTGGCGAGACTGGCATTGATTTCGCCACCGATGATGATGCTGCCGCCCTTGTCGGCCTTGCCATAAGTCCGCCCCAGACTATCCGTGGCGGTGACTGCACGCCCGGCGACATCGAGCACGGCTTGCTCACCGATCCAGATCGAACGGTCATGCGCTTGCGCTTCGAAGTTCTGCGCAAACGTCGATGGGTCGACTGATCCGAACTGCTGCTGGCGGATGTCGATGGTTCCGCCCCAGGCATTCAGTTCGCCCTCCACGGTGATCTGGCCGCCGCCGCGCAGGGTGATGCGCTGTCCGGGATCAACATTGATGTGCGCTTGGCGGCCAATGGTCAGGGTGCTGGTGGCGGGGTCGATCAGGTCAATCCGGCTGGCGCCGGCCTGCAACGACAGACTGGCACCGCCGCGCTGAGTCAACACGCCCTTGAGCGGGTCTTGCTGGTACAGCGCCGGCGTCCACAACGCCAGCGCCGCGCGCGGATCGCCGCCACTGGCCTGGCTGGCTGCCGCATCGGCAAACCGATAGACCGGCATCAGGACATCAAGGACGGCCGCGTCAGCCACGTCCAACCCTTGCAAGCCGATGACGCTATACGCCGAGAAGCCCTTGTCGAAAAGGCCTGTGGTCAAATGCAACGCCGCGTCGGTCGGGGTGTTGCCAGCGTCGCCGATGCGCACCTTATTGGCCTGAATCGTCAGGCTGCCGCCGCCACTCACGCCATAACCGCGCACGTCGCCGTCGAGGCTCAGGTGCGTGGCGCCGGCCAGCGTATTGGCGTTGGACTCCAGCGTCACGTCACCACCTTTGCCGCCACGGGTTTTGCCGTTGGCCAACACCGCGCCGCCGGACGAAGCATCGAGCAAACTGCCGGCATTGACGTCGATGTCGCCGCTGCTGCGGATCGAGATCAGCCCCCCGTCCAAATGAGCCAGCGCGACGCCGTCCTGTGCGTTGGTGCTCAAGTTGCCCCACACCCCACGGGTATCGAGTCGTACCCCCTCGCCCACCGTGACCTGCGTCGGCTTGCCGGCGGAAGCGCTGATTTGCGTGTCCGTGCGCGTATTTGTCAGCAGTTGATTGAGCACGTTACCCAGACGCAGACTGCCGTTGCGCGCGCTCAGGTCTGCATTGACCTGCACATCCGGGCCGTACAGCGTGATGTCGCCACCGGCCTCCACGGTCAGCTTATCGTTGACATCGATGCGCTCACTGGCCGCGACCTTCAATGCACCGAGCTGGAAGCCGTTGAGCGAATCCGCGTCGAGAAACAGCTTGCCCTGACGCGCCTCAGACACGGCGGCGGTCAGGTCCACATCGTGTCCGGCGACGGGTCGCTGTCCGCCAATCTGCACCTGATCGAGCAGCGGATTGAGGCTGTACAACAAGCCCCCGGCAGACGCGACATACGCCGGGTCATAACTGCCGACGATCAGTTGCGCACGCCGCGCCACGGCGGTCTGGCTCTGTTCATAACCGTCGAGCACGGCGCGCGGTGCCTGGGTCTGGCGCTCGCCCTGATACGCCTCGCCGAGCAGTTGCCCGTCGAGCACCGCGTTGCGGGTCGCAATCACCAGTTGCCCGGCATCGCGGCCCACGGTGTAACCCGACTCGACGCGCCGGGTCGGGGCAATCAGCGGGCTGTAGTAATAATCGGTCTGGCCCCAACGCTCACTGCTGTCCTCATAGCCTTTGTACAAACCGCTGTAGAGAATGTCGCCCGGCGCTCGCGAGACTTCATAGAGGCGGCCATCGGCGCCGCGCAACCAGCTCTGGCGAATCTCGCCGCTCTGCACATCCAGCGTGCCGCCGGACAAATTGATCAGCGAGCCTTTTTCGCTGACCACATCGTTGCCGGCAAAACTGACCCGGCCGCCTTGCGCCATCCACTCGCCGACACCATGGCCCTGGGTGCCGAGGTAACCGCCGACTTCCAGCAAGCCACCGGCGGTGTACCAGCGATCCGTGGCATAGCCGTTGGTGCCGGCCGGCACATACACCAGCTCGCGCACATCGACCCAGACGTCATTGCTGTTGAGCGCGCCCTTCTCACGATTGACCGAGGCGTCGCGCTGTTCGTTGCCTTGCACGTTGATCTTGATGTTGTTGGATTCCATCGCAACCTTGACACCGATGGCACCCGACACATCAATCATCGCGCCGTCACGCACCAGACTGCGGCGCGCCGCCGTCACCGCGACCTGGCCGCCGGTGGCGAGGGTGATCGAACCGTTCTGGAATTCGACGCTGCCGCCGCTTTGCACCTCGATGCGCGACTGGTCGCCGCGCACTCGGTTGTTGGCGCTGACGCCGGTCAATGCCGCTTGGTGCTGGCTGTCGAGCGCGGTCAGATCGCTGCTGTCGAGCAGGATCGCCGTGGCACTGCCCTGCCCCAACGTGACGCTGCCGTTGCTGTCGCTGGCCGGGTTGAGCAGATGCACAGTGCCGCGCGTTGCAACCGACGTCGTGGCCAGCAACACGCCGTTTTGCTGCACGTCGTGGCCGGTCAGCGTGATGTCGCCCGTTGAAGCCTGAATCAAACCGCTGTTGCTGACCTTGCCAGCCGCACTGCCCGCCTTGAAGCCCGGCACCACTTCGTTGCCGAACGTGGTCGAGAAGCCGTTGCCCTCGGTGCCCGAGCCCTTGCGAATATAGAAGCGGTCACCGGCACCCAGCACGGTCTGGCCCTTGGCGGTGCTGATGCTGCCATCGTTGTGCACCTCGTTGCCGAGCAACAAGGCGTAACCGCCGGCGTCGGTGGACGTCGCCGGGGCGTGGGTGGCAATCGATGCACCGCGCTCCACCAGCACTTTGCCGGCGGCCTCGGTGAAGGTCGGTTGACTGCCGGTGCTGTCGAAGTACAAACCGCGCTCGCGGAACTGAATGTCAGTGATAGAGGCGGCGGCAGCCACCAGGTTGCGCACGTTGACCTGGCTGGTGCCACTGAACACGATGCCGTTACGGTTGATCAGCATCACCGTGCCGTCAGCCTTGATCTGCCCCTGAATCTGGCTGGCGCGCGCGTTCGGATCGTTGACGCGGTTGAGCACTGCCCAGTTGGACTGTTGGGCGAATTCGACCGTGGTGTTGCGGCCGACGTTGAAGGTTTCCCAATTGAGGATCGCCTTGTCGGCGGTCTGCTCGATCTTCACCGTGGTCTTGCCGTCGGCCTGGGTCTGCTGCGGGCCTTTGGCGTTCTGCCAGCCCTGCGCCAGGCTGTTGTCAACCTTCAAGCCGCCCTCGCCGAGCCCGTCCGGCACCACCTGCACGGAACCCAGCGCGGCCGCACGCCCGGCGGCCTGAGCGGCCTGCTGTGCAGCAATGGCGGCCACGGTGTTGTTCAACGTTTGAATCGAGCGCTGCAACTGTTGGTTGGCTTTCTGCTGCTGCGCCAGCGGCGGTGTCATGCCCGGCAATCCGCCGGCGCTTGGCCGAGTGGCGGCGCTTTGCTGGGCTGCGCCCTTGGCGGCAAACCAGCCCGAACTGAACGCGGTCTGTGCCTGCGCACTGCCCGCCACCAGACACAACGCCACCGCCTGGGCCAGCGGCTTGAGCAACCAAACGGCCGGGGCCACGCCATCATGCTTGAGGGACTGGACGTTGGTACGACGACGGGACGGGCGAGCACGCATCACTACGAGATCCTTTTGATAGCCGCAGGTCGGCAACAACCTGCTGTTACGACATAGGCGGTTGGCGAGCGCCGCGACCGAACGGATGTCACACAAACTTCATGTTCGGGGAGTAGCCGCGCGCCAATGCAAAAAAAATGGCAGCCCCAAAAGGGGCTGCCATCGTTACGGCGGGGTCAGTCGATACGGCTTATGGACGACCGATGGTGTTGCAGACGCTGGCGTTGTTGATGTCCAGTTTGTTGCCGGTGGAGTTGGTGACGAAGTTGGCTGTCACAGCGTTTTTCCAGTTGGTCGGCACGTTGCTGAAACCGTGGCCGAGGGTCGCTGCGGCGTTGCCTGGCACGCTGTAGTGAGTGGTCAGGAAGGCTTTGACATCGGCAGCAACGCTAGCGTCCTTGTAGCACTGGCCGAAGATGAAGTTGGTGTAAGCCGAGATCGGGTAGCCGCTGGCCGGGTTGGCCACCACTGGCACCCACTGCTCAGGCTTGGACGGGTTGGCTGGCAGCGTGGCGGTGGACAACGCGGTGGTCACGTTGGCCTGGGTTGGCTGAACGCCGTTGACACGAGCAACCACTGCGTTGCTCGAAGCGTTCACACCGTCCGGACCGACATAACCGATCGAACCGTCAACCAGGTTCACGGCCGGGGCCACTTCGGAGGTCTCGGCAACGCCTACCCAGTTCGATGGCAGCGCAGAACCGGCTGGCAGGCGAGCGTTGGTGAACGTCGAGCTGGTGGTGAACTTGGTTGGGCAGATCGAGGCCAGGTGACGGCTGAGGATCTCCGAAGTACCGCTGGAAACGTTGCGATAGACAACACGGATGTCGGTGTTGTCAGAAGTGCCCAGCAGCGTGCCCCACTTGGTGACGGTGCCAGAGAACACGTCGCACAGCTGAGCGCTGGTCAGGTTCAGCGTGGTTTGACCGGTCTTTTTGTACGGGATGGCAACCGACGTGGCCACCGAAGGCAGCTGGATCAGCGGGCCGTACGAAGTGCCGAAGTTGGTGGTGTAGGTGCTCAACTCGCCAGCGCTGAGGATCGAGTCGCTACCGGCGAAGTGTACGGTGCCGGTGGTGTTGAACAGCGCCGAGTTGTTGGTCAGGAAAGCGCTTTTGCCAGTGCCGCTACCGGTGCCCAGGTAGCTGAAGTTGGCAGGCAGAATGCTGTTGGCAGAGCCTTTGTACAGAGCGGCAGGCAGAGTCGCGCCACCACCGGTTACGTTGGCGGCCATGGCCTGGGCGGAGGCCAGAGCGGCGACGGTCAGGGAAGCTGCGATCAGAGTGCGCTTGAACATGAAGAATCTCCTTTTCAACTAGGTTGTGAACACAGGTTTCGGAAGGCTTGCATGACACTGGGAGGACTCACCGGGCCCTCGCTAGCGCTGGCCTTGGTTAAGTCGCACTGAGAAATTCGCAGCTTCCGGTGACAGATAAAGGAAAAAACCTCGGGAGCTGCGCGGTGATTTCCAGGAGATTTTCTCGGGTGTTTGCGGGGCGCGGCGGCGTGTCTGGATCGCGGGTTTGGCTGAATCGGGCTGGAGCCGTTGACGGGTGGTTGCAGATGACAGAAAGGAGAACCCGAGGATGGGGGAATCGAGGGTCGGGTGATGCCGCAGTCCTGGGAAAAAATCTGGATTATTTATTGCCCCGACTGGTCCCATCGCTGGCAAGCCAGCTCCCACAGGTTTTCTGTTGTG